>CALKIP010000203.1 GCA_937995995.1 uncultured bacterium | reverse complement strand
CGCCGCAGCACCCTCCCGCGCCGCAGCACCCTCCCGCGCCGCAGCACCCTCCCGCGCCGCAGCACCCTCCCGCCGGCGCCAGCCGACTCTCCCGCGGGCCGAAGCGCAGCCCCCGCGGGCCACGCCCGCCACCGGCCGGCCCTCCCCCAACTTGCCGCCGACGCGGAACTTCCCCATCCTCCCTCCGTAGACATTCGCACGACCGGGCCCCGCCCGTTCGATTCCACATCCACACAGTCGAGCCACAAGGAACGTGACAATGCAGAAGATCGCGGCGCTCGCCGTGGGCGTCGGCCTGCTGGCCACGGCGGCCACGGCAGGAGCCCAGACCTTCCCGACCGACGACCCCGTCCTCCACCAGATGTGGCAGGAAGGCACCGAGAACTCGCAGGTCTACACCCTTGCCCAGACGCTGACCGACTCGATCGGGCCGCGCCTCACCGGCTCGCCCGGGATGGACGCCGCCCACGACTGGGCCGTCGAGATGTTCCGGAGCTGGGGGATCGAAGCGCGCAACGAGCAGTACGGCACCTGGACCGGCTGGCGGCGCGGCATCACGCATATCGACCTGATCGAGCCGCGCGTGCGGACCCTCGAGGGGATGCTCCTGGCCTGGAGCCCCGGCACGAACGGGAAGAAGGTCGAGGGCGGCGTCGCCATCCTCCCGGACGTGCAGAACGCCGCGGAGTTCCGCGCCTGGCTCCCCTCGGTCAAGGGGAAGTTCGTGGCGATCTCCTTTGCCGAGCCGACGTGCCGCACCGACGACAACTGGGACGAGTACGGCGTGCCGGAGTCGATCGAGGCGATGCGCCAGGCACGTGAGGAGGCGCGTCAGGCGTGGAACGCACGCGTCCGCCGCACCGGCCTCTCCAACGCCGAGCTCGCCGATGCCCTCGCCTCCGCCGGAGCGGCCGGCATCCTGACGCTGCGCTGGTCACGTGGCTGGGGCGTGAACAAGGTCTTCAGCGCCGCGACCGAGCGCATTCCGACGCTCGACCTCTCGTGTGAGGACTACGGCCTGGTCTACCGGCTGAGCGAGAACGGCCAGAGCCCGAAGCTGCGCCTCGAGGCTGAGGCCGAGTTCCTGGGCGAGGTCCCGGTCTTCAACACGGTGGCGACGATCCCCGGCACCGAGAAGCCGGACGAGTACGTCCTCCTCTCCGCGCACTTCGACTCCTGGGACGGCGCTTCCGGCGCGACGGACAACGCCACGGGCACCGTCACGATGATGGAGGCGATGCGGATCCTGAAGAAGATCTACCCGAACCCGAAGCGCACCATCGTGGTCGGCCTCTGGGGCGGCGAGGAGCAGGGGCTGAACGGTTCGCGGGCGTTCGCCGAGGACCACCCCGAGATCGTCGAGGGGCTGCAGGCGCTCTTCAACCAGGACAACGGCACCGGTCGCGTCGTCAACATCTCGATGCAGGGGCTGACCGGCGCCGGCGCACACTTCGGCCGCTGGTTCGCGCAGCTCCCCGAGGAGATCACGCGCCACATCACGCTGCAGGTCCCCGGCATCCCCGGTGGTGGCGGCAGTGACTACGCCTCGTTCGTCTGCTACGGCGCGCCCGCCTTCAGCCTCAGCTCGCTGAGCTGGGACTACGGCACCTACACCTGGCACACGAACCGCGACACCTTCGACAAGATCGTGATCGACGACGTGCGCAACAACGCGCTCCTGACGGCGATGCTGACGTACCTGGCGTCCGAGGACCCGGATCGTCTGCCACGCGAGCGGCGCATCATGCCGCCGAACCCGCGCACCGGCGAGCAGCGCGACTGGCCCGCCTGCCGCGCCCCACGGCGGAACGCCGCGCCCACGACGGAGTAGTTGGAAGTACACGATTCACGCCGGTCGCGAGGCCGGCGTGAATCGATTTTACACAGACACGGAGACGCGGAAACGGGGCCGTCCACGGCTACCCACGCGGGATGTGCCAGCCGGCGCGTTGGGTCGGTCGCGCACGCAGGCCATGGCCACCCCCTCCGCGGCTCCGTGATTCTGTGTAAAATGGGTTGCCGGATGAATCCGGCACGGCAACGCCCGAAGATCCCAGGGAGGATTCCGAACCATGCGACGTCTCGCCCTGATCCCCGTGCTCGTGGTCCTTGCCTTCCCTTCCCTGGCCGCTTGCCAGGTGGCGGAACCCGGCCGTGCACCCGCCGATGATTGGCCGCGCATCGACGCCGAGCGGATGATCGAGGACGTCCGCTTCCTCTCATCCGACGAACTCGAGGGGCGCCGTGTCGAGAGTGAAGGCAACGCCCGCGCACGCGAGTACATCCTGACCGCGTTCCAGCGCATTGGCCTCGAGCCCGTGGGCGACGGCTACACCCGCGAGTTCAGCTTCGTCGGACGACGCGACGGCGTGGAGTACCGGGGAGTGAACGTGGTCGGGATGGTCCGCGGCTCGGAGCACCCGGAGCGCTACATCGTCCTCACCGCGCACTACGACCACGTCGGGATCGGCGCGCCGGACGAGTCCGGCGATTCGATCTACAACGGAGCTGACGACAACGCCTCCGGCACCGCGGCGCTCCTTGCGCTCGCGGACTACTTCGCCAGGAACCAGCCGGCCCACTCGATCATCTTCGCCGCCTTCGACGCGGAAGAGATGGGGCTCCAGGGCGCACGGGCCTTCGTCCAGAACCCGCCGGTCCCGCTCGAGGCGATCGTGCTCAACGTGAACATGGACATGGTGGGCAGGAACGATAACGACGAGCTCTACGCCGCGGGCACGCACCACTACCCGTTCCTCAAGCCCGTCGTCGAAAAGGTTGCCGAGCGGGCCCCGATCCGGCTCCTCATGGGCCACGACCGGCCCGATCTGCCCCGTGGTGAAGACTGGACCCAGGCCTCTGATCACGGACCGTTCCACAACGCCGGGATCCCGTTCCTCTACTTCGGCGTCGAGGACCACCCCGACTATCACCGCCCGAGCGACGAGTTCGACGGCATCCAGCCCGAGTTCTACACTCGCGCCGTCGAGACGGTACTTGCCGTCACGCTCGAGTTGGACCGGGAGTTCCCGCGAAGGAGCGAGTAGTTCGGGGCGAGCGCGTGCGCGAGCGCGAGGGTTGGGCCGAGGGTTGAGGGCCGGGCGAGGCCCTCTGCGGCCCAACATCCCGGCAAATTACCCGACGAGGATCGAGAGCAGGAACAAGGTCGAGGGGGAAGGACCGGGCGAGGCTCCCCCGCCCCCCCTTGCCCTCGCCCTCCCCCTGGCCCCGATCACCTGGGAAACACCACCACGCTCTCGTTGCCGTCCCTGCCGACCGCCGCCACACCGAACAGATAGTTGTCGATGATGAGCCCCTCGGCCGTGAACTCCTCCACGTCGCCGACCCAGCGGGAGTGCGTCCACTGCGGCTCGGTGGTGAGCCGCCAGTAGACCTTGTAGCCGGCCACCTCGGGCGAGTCGACCCGCTTCCAGCTCAACTTCGCCGCGGGGCGCACGGCGCCGCGGATACGCACCGAGTCCGGAGCCGGCGGCGCCCACGCGAGGGAGGCGAGCGTGATCGCGTTGACCGCCGTGAGCTTGGCCGCGTAGTCGAAGTTCACGCCCTCGATGACGTCGCCGTAGGCGATCTCGACGGGTGTCTCGCCACCCCCCGCCGCCTTCACCATGACTGTTTCCGTGCGCAAGTCCTGGTGCTGGCGCGTGTAGTTCTCGTGCGCCTCCATGATGCGCACGCCCGGGAAGCCGAGGTCGTTGAAGGGACGGTGATGGCCACCGCGGCCGTAGCGGTCGAGGCGGTAGACCAGCATCGGCTCGACGGAAGGCATGTACTGATCGGCCAGCCGGGCGACGTAGCGCGCGAGCTGCCGTGACGGCCCGTCGACCTCGCCGCCCGTGAAGCGACGGCGCTGACGCTCCTGCTCCGACTCCGTCACCGGCGTCGGCTCGCTGAAGATGCGGAACGTGCGGTTGTCGATCACGCCGTCGACGCCCTCGATGTTGCCGATCATGTCGTTGTTGAGGACGCCTTCGATGATCCACCCCTCGTCCCGCGCGGCCTCGGCCATGATCCGCCCGCCGTACAGCCCCTGCTCCTCGCCCGAAAGCGCGGCGTAGACGATCGTCTTGCCGAAGCGATGCTTCGAGAGCACCCGCGCGGCCTCGAGGACGCCGGCCACACCACTCGCGTTGTCGTTCGCACCCGGACTCTCACTCGTGGCATCCAGCACGTCGGAAACGCGCGAGTCGATGTCGCCGCTCATGATGACGTAATGGTTCGGATGCGTGCTGCCGCGCTGGATCGCGAGCACGTTGACCACCCAGGTATCCTCGGGGATCCGGCTCCCTTCGCCACCCTTCACCAGGTCGCGCTGGTAGACCACCTCGAGGCAGCCGCCGCACTCCGCGGAGATGCGGTCGAACTCCGCCTTGATCCAGCGCCGCGCGGCGCCGATGCCACGCGTCTGCGAGAGCGTGTCCGAGAGGGTGTGGCGCGTGCCGAAGCCGACCAGCGTACGGATGTCGCTTTCGATCCTGTCGGCGCGCACCGCATCGACAATATCGAAGAGCCGCGGGTCGCTCGCCGGTGGGACGGCAGACTCCTGGCCATGGGCCGCGCCAGTCAGCGCAAACAACGAAAGGACGACGGTCGTCAACGTCTTCATCGACACGATGAATCCTCCGTGCACGATTGCTGGGTTGGGTGGGTGGATTCCGTAAGATGCGGCGCTACGCCCGGATTGCCAAGCTCCTGCAGCGAAAGCAACGAAGAAGGAGCGCCCACGGCGCGAACTCCTCGCCGCGAACGCTCCCCACCCGATCGTCTCCGTGTTTCTCCGTGCCTCCGTGTCTCCGTGTGAGAGAACTCCACGAAGCCCGCCCAACCGGCACGGTCGGGTCCCACGGAAGACCTCATCACCCCCTCCGCGTCTCCGCGCACCCTCGGCGTCCTCTGCGAGGAACCAGAGCGCCGGAGCCGCGGAGGGAGCTACCAACCCATGAGGAACGTAGCCCGTCCCCGTCGCCTAGCGCAGTGTGACGGCCGCCGGCTCCACTCCGAGCACGTGCGTGTCGAGCCACGCCACCCAGCGCGCCCACATGTCGAGAAGCGTCTCCTCGGCCTGCTGCCCGTGCGCCTCGTAGGGGTACCAGTAGAGCGCCGCGGGCTTGCCGAGGGTATTCAGCGCATGGAACGCCCGCCACGAGTTGTCGGGGAAGGTGCCGACGTTCTGGTCCTCCATCCCGTGGTACATCAGCAGCGCGCCGCTGATCTCGTTCAACCAGAAGATGGGCGACATGCGGATGTACGTCTCGCGCGCCTCCCACAGCAGGCGCGGCTCGCGCTGGAAGCCGGAGGGCGTGAACGTCCGGTTCGTGTTCGGCGCACCGGCGATCCCGGCCTTGAAGAACGGCGTGTGGATCATCGCGTTGATCGTGCCGAAGCCGCCGTAGCTGTGGCCGCCGACGGCCAGGCGCGCGCGGTCGATCCAGCCGCGTCCGGCGAGCTCGTCGATGACCGCGGCGAACGAGTTGCGCAGGTGCAGCACGTAGAGGTCGTTCCAGCGCTCGCGCGGCCCGATGATCGGGATGTCCGGCTGCACGACGGCCCAGCCACGTCGCACCAGCAGATCCATCGAGCGCGGACCGTGTGACGGGAAGCGATTCTTGTTGTAGCGCCGGTTCGTTTCGTTGTAGTCCTTCTCCGACGCATACTCGCGCGGGTAATGCCAGAACATCGCCGGCAGCGGCTCGCCCGGCGTGAAGTTCTCGGGGAGCGTGACGTGCGCCCAGAAGGTGACGCCGTCGGCGCGCGTGACCTCGACCACCTCGCGGCGTGCCCGCGTGACGTCCGGTGTGTAGTCGCGGTTGTTCGTGAGCCGGCGCTCGCTTCCCGACGCCAGGTCACGCAGGAAGAAGTTCGACACCTCCGTGCGAGACTGGCGCTCGATGACCACGCGGCGCGCCTCGTCGTCCAGCACCGCCGCGACCGACTCGTAGCGGTCGGCCGAACTCTCGAAGATGCGCGTCGTCTCGCCAGTCGCCAGCTCGACGCGGTCGAGAAACGGCTGCGGTGCGTCCTCGAGCGGGTTCTCGTGGTACTTCACGCCCGCGAGGTAGACCGAGCCGCCATCGGGCGAGGTCCGGACCACCTGGCCGCCCAGCCGGCCCGGCTTCATGAGCAGGCTGCCCGGGTCGGCGTAGAAATCGTCCGTCTTCCACTCGTAGATCGTCCGGCGCTCTTCCGGCGCATCCGGCGAGACTGCGTACAGCTTCTCCTTGCCGCTCTCGCGCTCGGTGATGAAGAGTTGTGCGGCATCCTCCGAATAGCGGAGAGAGCGAATCTGGTTCTCCGACTCGAAGACCACACGCAGTGCGGCGCTGTCGAACGGCGGCAGCCACTGCATCACGCGGTCCTTGCGCTTCGACCGGTCTCGTCCGGCCTCGGAGGAAACTTCCGAGTCCGACGCCGAATCCGCACGCTCCGGCTTCGGCTCGCGCTGGAGGAAGCCGAGACCCTGGCCGTCGGGGCGCCACGCAATGCTGCGCCGCTCGTCGTCGCCATTGTCATTGTTGTCCGAACCATCGCGGACCGGCCGGCTGGCCAACTCGACGAGGACGTTGCCGTCCAGGTCCCACACCTCCTCGCCGGTCGCGAACTGCCGGACGGGAACGATGTCGGAGTACGGCTTGCGGATCGTGCGCACGCGCACGTACTCGCCGTCGGGCGACGGATCGATCATGTCGATCATCGCCGGGCGACCGATCCGGCGGACCTCGCCGCTCGAGACGTCGATGCGCACGAGTTGGCCGAGCGTGTAGTACTCGAGCAGCTCGAACTCGTGCGGCATCTCGAGCAGGCTCGGGAAGGTACGGAGCCGGTTCTCCGCGTCCTGTGTGAGCCAGATCCCGGGTGTGGTCGCGACCTCGGGCTCGGTCGGCTCGTCGCCACGGTCGCTCGGGACCAGGACGGTGAAGATGTAGCGACCGTCGCCCGACCACTCGAAGCGCGTCAGGAGCGTGGCCAGGACGGGCTCGCTCGTAAGCTGCCGCGTCCGACCACTCTCCGGATCGGCGACATGGATGTGGGTCGCATCGTCGAAGAACGTGAAGAACGCGAGCGCGCTCCCGTCGGGCGCCCAGCGTGCACCGCCGACCGTGGCATCACCCGGTACGCGTACTCGCACCTCCTTGCCATCGCGCGCGGAGACCAGGATCAGGCCGTCGGAAGCCCGCGTGGTCAGCATGCGGTTGCGGTTGCCGGCCACATCGACCTCCAACCCGCCGAGGTTGTGATGCTTGCGGGCGAACACGGCGAGCGGGGTCAGGCGCTGATCGTCGCGCTCGACGACGAAGTAGCGCCCATCCGGGCTCGGGTCGTCGAGGTCGATATTGCGGTGCCAGGGCGCGACCAGTGCCTCGCCGATCTCCTTGGGCGGCGCCAGGTAGCCTTCGCGGGCCAATGCGCCCGGATCCTGTGCGGCGACCGGGACCGCAGCCGCCAGCATACCCACGTACATCACGGCCGACACGAGCAGATGCCGGATGAGGCGGGAG
>CALKIP010000202.1 GCA_937995995.1 uncultured bacterium | reverse complement strand
CCGGTCCGCGGCCACGCCCAGACGTGGAAAACGCGCGGCGTCTCCGCGTGACACGGCGCCGACCGCGTCCAGCCGCGCGTAGGCGGGCGCCAGCAGGTAGCGTGACCCTGCACGCAGACGGCTCGACCCTTCGGCGAGGACCGCGTTGACCAGCGCGAGGCGGATGCCGCGCTCCACGGCCGCCTGCCCGAGCACGGGCCAGATCTCCGTCCGCACGAAGGCGACGACAGCCGGCCGCAATGCTTCCAGCGCGCGATCCACGTCCGGCCGCACATCCCAGGGCAGATAGCCGGCCACGTCCGCGCCCACACGCGCCGCCATACGCTCCGCCGAAGGCGAGAAGTACGTAAAGACGATCTGCACATCCCGACGCCGCTCTCGCAGCGCGGCCACGATCGCCTGTGCCATCAACCCCTCGCCCACGGAGGGTGCGCGGACCCAGATCAGCGGAGGCGCCGGATCGCGGTGCGCGGCCGCCCACGCTTCGAGCCCCGCCACCGCTCCACGCCGCCCCGCAAGTCCACGTCCGAGCTTCGGGCTGAATGGCGCCGCCAGGCGCAACAGCGGCCGGGCACTCCGGACCGCCACCTCATAGATTCGCTCACGAGCATGCATGACAACAACTTATCCTGGGCACGACCACCCTCACAAGGCGGACCGGGATCGAGGCAGTCCTTCCCGCCGGGTTTCGTCGGGAGTGCCCCGACATTCGCACCTCTCCGCACATGGGGATGGCTCCGCGCCAGGAACGTTTCCACGTATTCAAGGCCCGCCGGGCAGCTGGACTCGCCGGACCACCTCGTACACCGAACGCGTCACGAGTGACGGCGCGCACCGCGACTCGTTGCCTGGGCCACGACTCGAGCGGCTCCACTCGATCGTGAGCGACAGCTCCGCCGGCCCACCCTCCAGCCCCGTGGCCAACCCGGCGACAAGCTCCGAGCCCAGCACCAGCATGGTGCCCGATTCCGTTCGCGTCGGCGTGATCCACCGCTCCCGGACGTTTCCCGCACGGTCCGCGAGCCGAACCTGTGCGCTCACCCGCTCCCCACCCTCGAAATTCTTCGGCAGCGTCGGCAGCGGAATCACCAGATCACTGCGCCCGATCACGATCTCATCCGGCAGGGTACCGATGGGGACGACCAGGTCTAGCTCGCACGCCGGAACCGAAGAGGAGCCGTGCACCTGCACATCGATCCGGCTCGGCGCCGCGCCGATCGACGTCCGCAGAATGTACTCCGGCTGACCGACGCGAACGAAATTCCGCCGTGCCCGCCGGCCGTCGACGAGGAGTTCGCCCGCATCCAGATAACGGATCGCGATGTCGTGCTCGAAGACTTCGAAGCCGTAGGCGTGCGCCCGGAAGTCGAGGACGACGTGCCCGGCATCGTGTGCGACGACCTCGAAGACGGCACCTTCAAGTGCGGTGTCCGTCTCGAGCGGATCCACCAGCCGCACCTCGCCGCACCCGATCGCCGAGACACCGGGCAGGAGCCCGACCAGGATCGCCCCGTATCGCATGAAAGCCGCGGCGCCCGCCGAACGCTGCCGCGGCCGGCCTCCCACCCGCCGCCTCATCACCACCCCTCCTCCATGTACGCCGCCTCGTTCTCCCAAGGGCGGTCTTCGTACGGCAGCGAGAGGTTGAGCATCCCCGCGATGACCATGTACATGCCGCCCACGTCGATGTAGCGCACGATGGTCTCGCCGTGGGGCACCGCCTCGATCAGACGATCCTCGATCGGGTCCGCCCAGGCCACGTTCAGGAAATCGTCCTGAACCAGGTGGACCCGCTCGTGCGACAGGAGGCGACTGTAATCGAGGGGCGGCATGATCGACCGGTCGCTCAGCGAGATGACGCCCCAGAGCTCGAGCCCGCCCGCGGTGCTCCCGTTAGTGCCCTGGATCACCCGTCCGGGCGCGCGGAAGACCGGCGCACCGGCGGAAAGCGACTCCGCCCAGTCGAACTCCAGGTCATCGTTTGCGATCATCCGGCCCAGGAAGATCGCACGGCCGAGGTGAAGGCGTGCCGCCAATCGCTGGCTGTCCGCGACCGTCGTCCAGTCGAAGACGATCGGACCCACCGCCACGATCACCCGATCCAGAGCGCCACGGCCGCCGGCGCTGTTTCGGATCATCGAAGCGCCGGTCGAGCCGATCAGCCGCCCGGCGAGGCCGGCGCCGGGAACGGACGCGGTCGTCAGCCGCTTGCCGAGATACTGGAGCGATCCACCGGCGATGCCGCCACGACACGCGTCGAGAAAGGATTCGCCACGCGCCGCGGAGACGAGCCCCGAGGTGAGCCCGCCGATCAGCGCATTCACACTGAGGACGGTCAACTCGCCACTCAGTGTGGCCTGTGCCTCGGCGCGAGGGGGATTCGCAATGGAAACTGCGATGAGCCAGAAGATGACGATCGCCGTGCTTCGGCGCGTCCGGTGAGGGACCCAATCGTGCGGCATCGGGGCGTCTGCTCCTCCCCAGTCGAGAGTACAGGGCCACCGACATGTCCGCCGCGGCCCGACTCCGAGTCTGAGCAATATCCCCGCCATGCTTCGGACCAGAGCCGAAGTCGGGATCGGGTCAGAGCCGATGGGCTCGGGTTGGAGCCAGGCCGTTGGGAGGTTCGCCCTACCCCGGCGTGTACTCTCGCCCCTCCGGCTCCGCCAGGAGCCGCACCTCCACCAGATCCGCCGTCGAGGCGGCCTCTTCGGGAACCTGCTCGGCAGCACGACGGAGTGCCTCTCGCAGCTCCGGCGCCTCGATGTCCAGCAGCTCGTAGCGCTTCCCGGATCCGCCGTAGCGGATCGTCACTCGATAGGTCGCCATGATCGCCTTGGGGTGCGGGTTCGAATACGGCCGGATGGACGCCCCGGCCCGCCCCGCCTATATTCGTCAACCGTGCGCTACATTGGCAACAAGACCAAGCTGCTCGGCTTCATTCGCGCCGTGCTCCGCGACCGTGGGATACGGGGCGGCACCGCCGTAGATCCGTTCTGCGGCACGGCGAGCGTCGCCAGTGCGCTCAAGCGCTGGGGCTTTCGCGTCGTCGCCAGCGACATCATGGAGTGCGCCCACGCCTTCGCTCGCGCCTACGTCCAGACCTCCGCCGAGCCGCACTTCACCGGCCTCGCCGATGAGCTCGACGACCTGCCGCCGACGCTCGCGGGCGCCGTCGCCCACCTCAACCGCCTGGAGCCGGAGCCGGGCTTCATCCACGAGCACTTCACCCTCGAGGGCGACGAGGGCCGCCGGCACCAGCGGATGTACTTCACGCCCGAGAACGCCGCGCGGATCGACACGGCACGCGCCACCCTCGAGCGCTGGCGCGTCGAGGAGCGACTGGATGACGACGGCTTCTACCTCCTCCTCACGGCGCTGATCGACGCCGCCGACCGCGTCGCCAACACCGCCGGCGTCTACGCGGCATGCATCAAGAGCTGGCAGCCGAACGCACGCCGCGCGCTGCAACTGCGGCCGCCGCGCCTGGTCCCCGGCACCGGCTGCCGTGCACTCCGCGCCGACGCGCTCCCGCTCCTGGCCGAGCACGAGCCCTTCGAGCTGCTCTACCTGGACCCGCCCTACAACACCCGGCAGTACCCGGCCTACTACCACATCCCCGAACTGATCGCCATGGGCTGGTTCGACGGCCCCGTCACGCTACGCGGCAAGACCGGCCTCCTCCTGGACGCCGACAAGCGCAGCGACTGGTCTCGACTCAGCCGCTGCGAGGACGCCTTCGAACGCCTCGTCGCCACGGCGCGCTGCAAGCACATCGTCATGAGCTACAACGCGGAAGGCATCATCCCCGAGACGACCATCGCCCGCGTGCTCCGCAGCTTCGGCCGTGCGTCGACCTATCGGAAGTACCGACGCCGCTACCGTCGCTACCGCTCGGATTCCGACGGCGCGGGCCGCACCTACCGTGGGGATGAGGTCAATGAGTTTCTGTACTGTGTGTCGCGGTGAGTATCTCTGCTGCGTGTCGCGTTGATCCGTTGGTGCACGCCCGCCCACCCGCCCCCTACGCATACGCGTACACGTACACCTGCCCTTGCCCGAAACCATCAGAAAGTTGGGCAGGGGCAGGCGTACGCGTAAGCGTACGGAGACTGCCGGCCGCGATCTACTGAGCCGATAGCCTACTGCGGTCCCTGGACCATCACCCGATTCACCCTCGATCGGGGCTCAGTCCACCGCGGTGCGGAACGAGATCGGAATCTGCACCATCACCGGCACCGGCTTGCCGTCGTTGCGGGCCGGCGAGAATTCCATCATTCCGGCAACCTTCACCGCCGCCTGATCCAGTGCGGGGTAGCCGCTGCTCTGCGTCATCTCCTGGCGCATCACAACGCCTGAATCGTCGATCCACAAACTCACGAGCACCGTGCCGCCGATCCCGGCCTCACGCAGCAGCGGCGGATAGTTCGCCTCGAGTGCCTGGACAATGCCGCTCACGTTGGTGAGTGTCGGTTGCATCATCCCGGGTGTGAACGGCACGTAGCCGTCCGACGGCGCGACGACCGCGGCCGGATCGTCGAGTACGCCGCCGGACGGCTCGGGCGTCTCGCACGCCAGCACCACGAGTGCGAGCGTCGCAAGGCCGAACCCCGACGCGCGCAGCCAGCCACCCCGAGTCTTCGGTCGCAGCATCATGCGTATCCTCCTTTCCAGGAACGATTGAGGCTCGGAGAGTGCGGCGGCCGCCACCCCGATACCGAGGTGCCGGCGGCCGACTTCCAGCAGCAGTGCGCCGTACTCACGGGCATCGGGCTCACGGCGCAGAACCCGTGCGTCGCAGTCGAACTCGATCGCCAGCCGCAGGCGCCGAAGCTGCCACCACACCACCGGATTCCACGGCTGCGCCACCGCGGCCGCGAGACCCAGCCAGAGCAACCGCGGATCGCCCGCACGAAGGTGCTCTCGCTCGTGCAGCACCATGAGCTCGAGCAGATGCGTCTCCAGACCCAGCGTCCACTCGGGAACGACGATCACGCCGCGAAAAAAGCCGAGCGCCGCGGGACCGACGTCGCGGGACAGGTAGACAGGCACCCCGCCGATCTCCCTCACCTGCCACCGACGACGCTCAGCGCGCAACCGTACGTGCGTCCTCGCGACCACGACCAGGAGCGACGCGGAGAGGAGTAGCCACGCGAGTGCGAGCACACGGGCCAGACCCGGCGACGCCGCCGGGGTCGCGAACTCGAGTGCAGGCAGCACTTCCAGCACGCCCACGGGACCGGGCGCATCGAGCGCCGACACCGGCGTGGCCGGCCGCAGCCACGCCGCCAGCGGAACGAGCACCGACCCCGCGAGCGCTCCCGCCCACGCCCAACGGACCGGC
>CALKIP010000201.1 GCA_937995995.1 uncultured bacterium | reverse complement strand
AGGCGCCATCGCCCTCGGCGCCATCGAGCAACTCGTCGAGGTCGGTCAGCAGCCGATCGAAGCGGCGACGGTCGGCCGCTCCGAAGTGGCCGGCGCGATAGGCAAGGCGAAGCTGGGGCTCGAGTCGCCGCTCGCGCCAGAACGTCGTCCAGTCGTCGAGCCAGCCGTTGGGCTGTGGGAGCGTGCCGATGAAGTTGTCGTCGGGTGCGCCGAATCGCTCGGCCCGTGTGCGGTGCAGCGTGGCGAGCCCGTGGCCGAGGCGAGTCCAGGTTTCGGGCCTCGCGCTCCCGGGCTCGAGCCACTCCAGGAGCAGCCACGCCGTCGGCCGGTCCGGCTCCGTGGCGGGCTCTTCCGGATCGAATACGCCAAACACCTCGGGAACACGCAGCGCGGCGGCGGCCGCGAGTGCGTCGAGCCCCGCCGCTTCGGCGCGGAAGCCCCCCGCCTCGACGTTTTTACGTGCGCCCCACTTCACGAAGGCGACATCGCCCTCCTCGAGCTCGAGACGCGTGGCGTTGTGGATGCACCCGCCCCCAGCGGACGAGGTGTGCGCCACCCGTGTCGGTCGACCGACCCGTGCTTCGAGCGCCGCCTCCACGCCCTCGATCAGGTCGCGGGGGAGCGAGTGCACTACAGTGTGCGCTCCGAGCGGATGTGCTCGAGGAGCCCGACGCATGACCGCTCGATCATGTCCTGCACCTGCTCGAAGCCGGCCTCGCCTCCGTAGTAGGGGTCCGGCACATCCAGATCGCCGTGTGCCTCGGGGTCGAACTCCCGGAGCAGGTGGACCTCGGCGTCGGGATTCACCCGTTCGGCCAGTGCCGAGACGTCGCGCAGGTTGTTCGCGTCCATGACGATCACGTAGTCGAAGCGCTCGAGGTCGTCGTCGGTGATCGGGCGCGAGCGGCCGGTAAGCGTGATTCCGCGCCGCCGCGCGACCTCCTGCGCCCGCGCGTCCGGCGCCTCGCCCTCGTGATAGCCGGACGTCCCCGCGGAGTCGATCTCGAAACGGTCCGCGGTGCCGTCGTCGCGAACCACCGAACGGAACACCGCCTCGGCCATCGGTGAGCGGCAGATGTTGCCCAGACAGACGAAAAGGACTTTGATCGGTTCCAAAGTAGTCATCTCGATCCCCAGTAGACTCCCGTCGTCGACTCCCGGCAGGCCCCGGCCCAAGCCTCCGGCACAGGGGTTCAATAGTCGGCGCGTGGCTCGGTTGCGCAAGGGGCCGGTCGCGAGCCAACGGCCGTCGAGGCGTTGCCCGTGCAACACGGCCGCACCCGGTCGGTTGACAGTCGAGGGCCCGTCGCCGCAACTTGCCTTTCGCGGTGCCGAGTCCCCGGCGTTCGATTCATTGTTCGTCCCGATCAGAAGAAGCATTCGCAACGTTGCGTGAGGAGAGGCCCGTGTCCATTTCGCGGGATGCCGACGAATTCGGTGACCCTGACGACCTGCGGCACCGACCGATTCCGCTCCGGGCGCTCGGGCTGTCCGTGGCAGCGCTCGCCGTTCCGGTCCTGGTCAGTCTATTCTCGCTCGAGGCGGCCGACTACGAGACGCTGCTCTGGCTTCTGGCACTCGTTCCGGCACTGCTCCTCTCCTACTACCGCGGCTGGCGTGGCTCGGCGATCGCCGTGGCCGTCGGCATGCTGGTCCTCGTCGCCCTCCAGCTCTCGCTCCTGCTCCTCGGCCGCGAGATTCAGCACTGGGAGCTGCTTGGCGGCGTCGTCGTCGCCGATGTCCTGATCGCGTTCGGCATCGGCGCGGTCACGGAGAAGCTGCACCGCCAGCGAGCCCGGGCCGAGGAACTCTCGCTGACCGACGAGCTGACCGGGATCCCGAACCGTCGCTACGCCCGCGCCTTCCTCGAGCGCGAGTTCGCCGCGGCGCGTCGTGGTCGCTCCGTCGCCGTCGTGCTCTTCGACCTGGATCGCTTCAAGACCTTCAACGACACACACGGTCACACCGAAGGCGACGAGGTGCTTCGCGCCTTCGCGGCGCTGCTCGACGAGACGACGCGGCGGATGAGTCTCTCGGCGCGCTTCGGCGGCGAGGAGTTCATCACGATCCTCTCATCGTGCGACGTCGAAGGTGCACTATCCTTCGCCAACCGCGTACTGGATGGGTTGCGTGCCCTGCAACTGGGCGAGGGCAGGGTCACCGTGAGTGCGGGCATTGCCGTATACGATGCAGGCATGGAGTCACCCTACGCATTGATTGCCGCCGCCGATCGGGCGCTCTACGAGGCCAAGGCCGGCGGCCGTGACCGGATCTGCATCTTCGACGGCGTCCACTCGCTCACCGGTTCGTAGCGAGACACACCTAACGGGTTGTCCCACCCCCGCTACCGGCTGTGACCGGTGCCTCCCTTCGGAGCTCGTCTCCGTTGGCTCCGGTCCGCTTCTGCCATGCCTTGCCTTGGTTCGCTGCTTCAGTGCATGGCACAGGAGGTGCACCCCACGGCGCTTGCCCGTGGTGCATCCGGCACCGCGATTCCACGATACCCGCAGCCAGACCGCATGCCCACCCCGTCTCCGATGCCCCGGACCGGTGCTGGTCGGAGCCCCACCGAGGCCGGAGAGGCGCCGTCGCACCACATCTGGACGCTCCTTCTGGTGACGGCCACGATTCTTCTTGCGGTGATCGTCCTCCAACGGATCGTGGAGGACCGGCGGGTCGAGGGGCGCAGGGGGATCACGGGCACCATCCTCCCGGCCCGGGCATCGGCACAGGCGCTCCAGACGACATTGGCACGGGAGATCGCTGCGCTACGCGGCTTCCTGCTCACGGGCGACCAGGCGTTCATGGTACGCTACGGCGAGGCCGCTGCCGTGGAGCGACGGCGCCTCGACGAGCTCGAGCGCCTGGCCGCGCAGCTCGGCGGTGAATGGCCGGACAGGGTCGAAGAGCTTGTCCGCGAATCCATGGCCTGGCACGCCCGGCTCGAAGAGTCCGGCTTCCTGAAGCAGTCGGACCCCTCGGACGCCGGCCGCAGAGTGGTGGTCGATCCGTTCGCCCATTTTCAACTGAACATGCTGGCCATGGAGTTCCTGGACGACCTGGTGCGTCTCGAGGAGGCGCACTGGGCTGACCTGGCGGCCTCGGATCGGCTGGAAACAGGGTTGACCGCCGCGCTCGTGCTGCTCGCTCTGGCCACCGCGTTCCTGATTGGCTGGGCCAGCCGGAATGCCCACCGGCTGGCAGCGTACCACGTTTGGCGTGCCCGGCAGGAGCAGGAGTTCCGACGACTCGCACAGGAACTCGCGGCGGCGTCGGACCCGGACGACCTTGCCGAGAGGCTCGTCGTAGGATTATGTGAGCTCACCGAATCCACGATTGCCTTCGTCGAGCGGGTCCTGCCTGGCCGCGACCAGGTCGTGGTCGGCGCGGCCGTGGGCGCCGCCGAGGCGTACCTCGGCGAGACGGCGCCGTACCAGGGCTCGCTCACGCAGCGGCTCCACGACCGGGATGGTCATGTCCACGTCGATGCCATCGAACGGCTCGGATCACCGATCGCAGAGCGACTGGCCCCCGCATGCCGGGGCTGTAGCGCGCTCGCCGTTCCACTCGTCGCGGACGGCCAGGGGCTCGGCGCTGTCGTGCTCGTTCAAGGTGCGGGCCGGCCACGCTTCACCCCACGCGACATCGCGCGCATCAAGATCGTCGGTCAGTTCGCGTCGCTCGCGATCATCCGTGTGATGGCGCTGAAGGAGGCCGAGAGGCGGGGGGCGCTTGAAGCCGCATACGCGGCCGTGGCAGAACGCCGACGCGAGCTCACCGAGCAGGCAATGAAGGGACGTGCCGGATTCATCCGCGGCTTCAGCCACGACCTCAAGAACCCGTTGGGCGCGATCATCGGCTACGCGGGTCTTCTGGAGAGCGGGGTCCAGGGCGAACTTTCGGCCGATCAGAAGAAGAGCGTTCACCGGATCGGCCAGGCGGCGCACGCTGCACTGAGGTTGATCAGCGATATCGTCGACCTATCGCGTGCCGAGGCCGGCGAGCTGCGCATCGAATTGCGTCCGCCCTCCCTGGCCGAGGGAATACACGAGGTCGTAGCAGAGTATCACGCGCAGGCCGAGACGGCGGGCCTGGAACTCGAAGTTTCCATACCGCCCGACCTGCCCGAGGTGTGTGCCGACTCCGACCGAGTACGGCAGATCCTGGGCAACCTCCTCTCGAACGCCGTCAAATACACCGAAGATGGCCGCATTGGCGTGGTCGCGGCCGAGCGTTCCGCGAAGATCGGCCAGAGGACCGGCCACTGGGTCGTGGTCGACGTCACCGACACCGGGCCGGGGATCCCTGTGGAGGATCATGAGCAGATCTTCAAGGAGTTTTCGCGTCTCGGCTCGACGGGCGAGAAGGCCGGGACCGGCCTCGGGCTCGCCATCAGTCGCAAGGTCGCACGGATCATGAAGGGCGACATCACCGTCGACAGCGAGCCCGGCCGTGGCTCCACCTTCACCCTCTGGCTCCGCCCCGTGGACGGCGAAGAGTGCTCGTAAGCGGATGGGGTCGCACGGTCTTGGCGCTTCGGCGGGCGGCGTGCGTCGTCTCGGGCTTGTGCGTGCTCGGCTGCTCACCAAGTGGGGACGCCGCCGCACTCTGCGACCCGCCGCGCAGGACCGGCACACTGCCCGACGAGATCCGTGAGTCGAGCGGGCTCGCGGCCAGTCGTCGCCTGCCGGGCGTGTTCTGGACCCACGACGATTCCGGCGGCGATGCGCTGCTCTTCGCGATCGATTCCGCAGGCGCCCTCCTCGGCCGCGTCCGTGTCACGGATGCACGCAACCGGGACTGGGAAGCGCTCGCCCTCGGCCCCTGTCCCTCGGGAGACTGCCTCTACATCGCCGACACGGGGGACAACCAGGGAGGGCGCGACGATGTGGCGATTTACCGTGTGCCAGAGCCGCGGCCGGAGGATTCGGCCACCGCGCCGGCGGAACGCCTCCCGATCCGCTACCCCGAGGGCCATCCCGACACCGAGGCGATCTATGTCCTCCTGGATGGCGGCATCCATCTCGTCACCAAGGGGCGAAACACTCCGGTCACGGTCTACCGGTACCCCGGCGAGGCGCGGCCGGAGCAGACGGTCGAGGTGGTGCTGGTCGGCCGCCTGACTCGCAAGCCGGTGCCGCTGCCCTACCAAGTGACCGGCGCGGCCGCTTCTCCGGATGGTCGCTGGGTCGTCGTGCGGACGTACACGGCGGTGCAGATCTACCAGGTCGGCAGGCGCGGTCGCCTCCGTCCCCGGCTCGCCGGCACGGGCATCGATGTCCAGACGCTCGCCGAGCCACAGGGCGAGGCGGTCGCGGTCACGGAGGACGGCGCCATCGTCCTGACCAGTGAGGCCGGACCGGAGCCGGTGCCCGGGACGATCGGCTGGATCGACTGCCGGCTCGAGTAGCCGCGCCGCACGACACCACGCCTGCCGCGCCCTACGGTACCACGATCGCCGTGCCATCGCGCCTGGCGTGGGGTGGCGCGCGAGATACGGCGGTCCGGAGCCGGGGCGGGGCACGGATGCTGCACCCGGATCGGGACGGCCGACGAGGAATCCCGCACCCGTTTCGCTCCGGAGGTACCAGTATGGACGGCAGATACGCCGCTCCCCGACTTTGGCGCCCGGGTCCAGAAGACGACCGCTACGCCCGCCACCGGTACGCTGCACGCCAGCGCGCATACCCCCGGCTGCGAGACGGTGGAGAGTACGACGCGGGGTACGGCTCGTGGTACGGCGCGCCGTACGCCCGACACCCCCGTCGCCTCGATCTCGGCCGCCATGAGCCGGCGTATGGCCCCGCCTATGGCCCCGCGCACGGCCCGCGCCCGCGGTTCCACGACGGTGGCGCGTGGCTCATGTACGACGGCGGCCATCCGGGCTACCGCGGGGACTACCCTCGTCGTGTACGCCGGCAGCGCATGCGGCCGGTGTCCGATCCGTACGACGACGCGTATCACAGTCGCCAGGGTCCCTGGCCTCGCGCCTATGATGCGCCGCCACCGGAAGAACGGCGACGCCGCTGGACGGATCGCGAGGAATGGCGTGACCGGCTGGAGCGGATCAGGGAGGGCGGGGAGGATGAGGAAGGCTTCGCCGGCCGTGTCCGCGGGTTCGTGCGCCGTTACCGAGACCCGATCATCGGCCTCGCCATGGCCGGCGCCGCCGCGCCGGTCGCCCAGGCGGCGCGGGCACCGGCACGGGCGCCGACCACGCCGGAGGAGGCCGAACAGATGACCCGGGCCGACATCGCCGGTCGGGGCACGATCGAGGAAGAACTCGGCGAGGAGTGGGCCGAGAGCGAGGCCGAGCAGATCCGCGCCGACACGATCGAGGGCGCCATGGTCCGCTACGGCATCTCCCGGGACCTTGCCGAAGACATCTACGACGCCGCCGTCGCCAACGACATCGACCCCGACGTCGCCTTCGGCCTGGTCAACACGGAGAGCACCTTCGACGAGCGTGCAGTGAGCCACGTCGGCGCCCGTGGCCTCACCCAGGTCATGCCCCGCACAGGCGCCTGGCTCCGGCCCGGCACCACCGCCGAGGACCTCTTCAACCGTGAGCTCAACCTGGATCTCGGCTTCGGCTATCTGCGTGACCTGATCGACATGTACGATGGCAACCTGCGGCTTGCGCTCCTGGCCTACAACCGTGGTCCGGGCACCGTCGACCGCGTCCTCGAACGCGGCGGCGACCCCGACAACGGCTACGCCGACAAGGTGCTATCGGGGTAGGCGCCTGTCGGCGCTGGGCGAGCGCGTGCGCGGGCGCGAGCGCGGGGAGCGGGTGAGCCGTGGACGCCACGTCCTCGTGCCCCCTTTGGGTCAAGGTTGGGACTAGGGGCGAGGACCAGACCAGATCCTTCCCACCCCACCAAGCCCCAAGCCCTTGCCACCGACATCGTCCTGCAAAGCCGGCACCTTCCGCCGCTGGCCGGGGTAGCGCAGGGTGATCCACACGCCTGAAATCCTGGGAACACTGAAATTCATGCGTCGTTTCGCACTTGCCCTGATCCTTCCAATCTCGCTACTCGCCGCAACGCGGATCGAGGCACAAGAGATCGACACGCTCGCATTGCGCGGGCATACGAAGTTCCTCGCCGATGATCTGCTAGAGGGGCGCGGGACGGGGACGCGTGGTGAGCGGTTGGCAGCGCTGTATCTGCGCAGCCAACTCACCCGTCTCGGGCTCTCTGGCGCGGCCACGGACGGCGGCTACCTCCAGCCGGTTCCGTTGCGCGAGGCCACGATCGACCACGCCGGCACGAGTGTCGTCGTCGAGCGCGGCGGCGAGCGCGTCGCCTTCCGCAGCGGCGAGGACTTCGTGGTGAACACGGGCGGGCGAGACGCCTTCCGGGACTTCGAGGGCGAGGCGCTCTTCGCCGGTACGGCCGCCCTCGCCCACGATGCGCTCGCCGGCCACGAAAGACTCGATGGCCGCGTGATCGTCGTGCTCGGGACACTGGGCTCGGAGGCCGGAACGCTGATTCCGGATTGGATCCGCCGGGGCGCGGAAGGGGTCGTCTCGCTGATTCCGGAACCGGAGCGTTTCAACGTCTTCGTCCGTAGCCGCGGCGACACGCGGCTCTACGTGGACGCCGATGTGGATGACCCGGTCTGGCAGCCGCAGCTCCCCACGCTGATCGCCGGGCCGCGACTGAGCGCCGCGCTCCTGGCCGACGCCGCACTCGCGCCGGATGCGCTCGACGGCAGCCGGACCTTCTCTGCCCTGCCCCTCGAGCGCCACGTCGAGGCGTCGATCCGGACCACCACGCGCGAGTTGGCATCGGCGAACGTCGCCGCGATCCTGCCTGGCAGCGATCCCGCGCTCCGCGACGAGGTCGTCGTCTACACGGCACATTACGACCACCTCGGCATCGGCCTCCCCGACGCGCGTGGCGACTCGATCTACAACGGCTTCTCGGACAACGCGGCCGGCACCGCCATGCTCCTCACGATCGCCGAAGCACTGGTCCGGGAGCCGCCCGCCCTTTCGGTCGTGTTCCTCTTCTTTACGGGCGAGGAGAAGGGGCTGCTCGGCTCGTCGTACTACGCCGCCGAGCCGCTGATCCCACTCGAGCGCACCATCGCCGTGATCAACCTCGATGCCGGAGCGCCATCGGGATGATGAAATCGAGCACGTCGGGATCGCTGTCCGTGTCGGCCAGAGCCACGACCGGAATG
>CALKIP010000200.1 GCA_937995995.1 uncultured bacterium | reverse complement strand
GGTTCGGCCAGGCCCTCGCCTGGCTCCTCCCCCTCGGCCTGCTCGTCCTCTTCTGGATCTGGATGCTCAGGCGCATCAACCCGGCACAGGGCGTGATGACGGTCGGGAAGAACCGTGCGCGCATCGTGGGCGAGGAGGGCACGGGGGTGACGTTCTCGGACGTCGCCGGCGCGGACGAGGCGAAGGAGGAGCTGGTCGAGGTCGTCGAGTTCCTGAAGACGCCCGAGAAGTTCGCGCGGCTGGGTGCGAAGATCCCGAAGGGTGTGCTGCTGGTCGGCCCGCCCGGCACCGGCAAGACGCTGCTTGCGCGTGCGGTCGCGGGCGAGGCGGAGGTCACCTTCTTCTCGATCAGCGGCTCGGAGTTCGTCGAGATGTTCGTCGGCGTCGGCGCGGCGCGCGTGCGCGATCTCTTCGAACAGGCCAAGGCGAACGCGCCGTGCATCGTCTTCATCGACGAGCTCGACGCGCTCGGCAAGGCGCGCGGCGTGGGCGGCGTCATGGGTGGGCACGACGAGCGCGAGCAGACGCTGAATCAGCTCCTGGTCGAGATGGACGGCTTCGACCCGCGCACGGGCGTGATCATCATGGCGGCGACGAACCGGCCGGAGATCCTGGACCAGGCGCTCCTGCGTCCCGGGCGCTTCGACCGGCAGGTCGTCGTCGACCGGCCGGACAAGGTCGGGCGGGAAGCGATCCTGCGGGTGCACGCCGCCGGGATCCGACTGGCGCCGGAGGTCGACCTCGGCGTCGTCGCGCAGCGCACACCGGGCTTCGTGGGCGCGGACCTGGCGAACCTGCTCAACGAGGCCGCACTCCTCGCCGCGCGCCGCGACAAGCCGGCCGTCACCATGGACGAGCTGGACGAGGCGATCGACCGCGTCATCGCCGGCCTCGAGAAGAAGAGCCGACTGATCAACGAGAAGGAGCGGCGCATCGTCGCCTACCACGAGGCCGGCCACGCGATCGTCGCCGAGCGGGTCCCGAACGCGGACCCCGTGCACAAGATCTCGATCATCCCCCGCGGCGTGAGTGCGCTCGGCTACACGCAGCAGACGCCGGACGACGACCGCTATCTCTTCCGCCGCCGCGAGCTGGAGGACCGGCTCGCCGTCCTCCTCGGCGGCCGCGCGGCCGAGGAGTTGATCTTCGAGGAGATGTCGACGGGCGCCGGCAACGATCTCGAGCGCGCGAGCGAGATCGCGCGGCGAATGGTGACCGAGTTCGGCATGTCCGACGCCGTCGGCCCGGTCCGGCTGGCCGCGAGCCAGAGAGCGCCGTTCCTGGATCCACGGGAACAGTTGGCCGAGGGCGGCGGTCGCAGCTACAGCGAGGAGACCGCCCGCGTCATCGATGGCGAGGTGCGTCGCATCGTCTCCGAGGCGCACGACCGCGCCTTTTCGATCCTCGGCCGCGACCGTCCGATCCTCGAGGAGCTGGCCCATCGTCTGCTCGAAAAGGAGGTCGTGGATCGTGAGGAGCTGCGTGAGTTGATGGGCAAGCCGCCGCACGAGCCGGGCGAGGAGGACCGACCGGAGATCGGCCACGCCCCCGAGCAGGCGGCGGACTGAGGGGCAGACCATGGCAGAACCGCTGCGCGACGTGCCGGTAGGCCCCGTCGAGCAGGAGACGCGACCCGACGATCTCGATCGTCCTCGGGCCTTCGCGGCGTACCTGGAGAGGCACCGCGGCGAGCGGCACATCGTCGCGCTCCAGGACTACCCGGACCCCGACGCGATCTCTTCCGCCATCGCGTACCGCGTGCTCGCCGATCGCTTCGACATCAAGGTCGACATCGTCTACGATGGCCGCATCAGCCACCAGGAGAACCTCGCCCTCGTCCACCTGCTCGACATCGAGTTGACGCGCTTCACCGATGCGCTCGCACTCGAGGAGTACGACGGCGCCGTCTTCATCGACAACCAGGGGACGACGACGAAGCTGACCGACCGGCTGCAGGAGGCCGGCGTGCCGACGCTCGCCATCATCGACCACCACGCGCCCCAGGGCGTGCTGGAGGCGGAGTTCACGGATATCCGGCCGGTCGGCGCCGCCGCAACGATCCTGATCGACTATCTGCGCAGCGGCGAGGTCGTCAGGTTGGCCGAGGACAACATACAGCACGTCCACCTCGCGACGGCGCTGAACCACGGGCTGCGCAGCGAGACCAACGGCTTCATCCGCGCGGGGCCCGAGGAATTCGTGGCGGCGGCGTACCTGAGCCCGTTCGTGGACCCGCAGCTCCTGGAGTCGATCCTGCGCGTGCAGCGCAGTCGCGGCACGATGGAGGTGATCCGTGTCGCGCTCACCGATCGCCTCGTGCGCGGCGGCTTCTCCCTGGCCGGCGTCGGCTACCTGCGTCACGTCGATCGGGACGCGATTCCGCAAGCCACCGACTTCCTGCTCACCGAGGAGAACGTACACACCGCCATCTGCTACGGGATCCTGCTGGGCGAGGGAGAGCCGGAGGTGGTCGTCGGCAGCGTGCGCACGTCGAAGCTCACCCTCGACGTCGACCAGTTCCTGAAAAGTGCACTCGGTTCCGATTTTCGGGGGCGCTACTACGGGGGAGGCCGTGCCCGGGCCGGCGGGTTCGAGATCCCGACCGGATTCCTCCAGGGCACCGTGGATCAGGAGCAGATGCGGCTCAAGTGGGATGCGTTCGACAGGCAGATCCAGGCGCGGCTGCTGCGTGCGGCCGGGATCGAGCCCCAGGCCGAGGCCGCGTCCTAGCGTGTCGGCCTCACCCCTCCACCCACGACCACACGCACCACTCCTCGCCGTACGCCTGACAACGGTGGTGCTGAAGCGCCGGTCGCTCGCGTAGGTAGGGGGTGAGCAGTTCCTCGAGGGCCGCCGAATAGAGGGTGCACGCCGTGCCCGCCTCTTCGAGTCCGGGCGCGATGCCGCCTCGCAGCCGCACCTCCATCGGCCACCCCGATACCTCGACCTTCGACGCACCGATGCGGCGGAGTAGCGAGCGCGCCGCACGACGTGCCGCTGCCGCGGTCACACCGGGCAGGACCCCGAACACGCTCACCGCGGCCGAAGAGACCCGGCGCCGATGGCCCTGGGCCAGCCGCGTGCCCGCATCCCGGAGGATGGGCGCGGCATCCGGCCGTCGCAGGACCAGGCGGAGCAGGTCGCGCACCTCGTCGAGAGGCACGCTCCGCCCCTTCCGGTCGGCTCCCTCGTAGCGCCGGATCTGCGACTCCACGACACCCGTCAGCCCCAGCCGGCGCGGCAGGCTGGCCGCGAGGTTCTCATCCGGAACGCCCGGGGATACGCTTCCGCCCTCATCAGCGCGGCGCAAAAGGAGGGCGTG
>CALKIP010000199.1 GCA_937995995.1 uncultured bacterium | reverse complement strand
CTCATAGACGCGAACGATGTAATCCTCGCCGAAGCGTCCGGCGAGGTACGCGTGGAGCTCCGCGCCGAGGGGGTAGGACGCGAAGGTCTGCTGACGCGTCATGGAACGCAGGTCCGGCACGCCGCCGCGGAGGACGAGATCGCGGTTGAACATCTCGTCCTCCCCGTCCTGCTCGCTCGACCAGTACTCGGCAAGCCCCTCCGTCCACCAGTGCACCTGCTGGGGCGTGAAGCGCTCCCGTCCGGGGTGGAGCGCCCGCACCTCGGCGATCTTGGAGATCTGGAAGAAGTGGACGAGCTCGTGGCGGAGCGTGTGCCGGAACTGGGCGTAATCCCCGCGAAACGGAAGTGCGACGCGGCGCTTCAGGTACTCCGTGAAGCCGAGCACGCCTTCCGGGAGCATTCCGGGAAGGACATTCGTCTGCTCGAAGTGCTGATGCGATGCGTAGACGATGAGCGGCACGCGCTCGAACGGGTGGTGTCGGAACCGCCGCTCGAGGACGCGGAAGCTCTCCTCGGCGTACGCGAGGGCGAGCTGGGCGATCGAGTGTGCCTCGGGATAGTAGTATACGTCGACGTGCTCGCCGCTCAGCACGTGCCACTGGAAGTCGCGGTACTGGATCTTGTTCTTGCCGAAAGGTACCGTCTGTGCGGCCGCGACGTGTGCGGAGCAGACGAGCGCCAGTGCGATGGCGGAGAGACGGCGTCGCAGCATGGGTTCGTGCAGCCTCCGATCGTGTCGCCCCGGGGAACCCGGTCATCACGTCGCAAGGTTGCACATCCCGGACCGCCGACCTCTCAGGACGACGGCTCGGCGGCGCTCCGGAACCAGTCGTGCACGGGCGTGGGCAGCGTGCGTGGCGCGCCCTTCTCGTCGAGGGCGATCAGGCGAGTCGAAGCGCGGACCAGGCGCTGCTCGGGGCCGGGGTCGACGCGAAAGATCTCGTAGCCGAAGGTGATCGTGCGGGATTGGACGCGCTCGACCCAGGTCTCGATACGAATCTCGTCGTCATAGCGCGCAGGTGCGATGAAACGAGCCTGTGCGTCGGCGACGGCGAGGCGCAGCCCCTGGCGTTCGAGGTCGGCGTAGGAGGTGCCGAGTGCCCGGATGAAGTCGGTCCTGCCGATCTCGCACCAGACCAGGTAGTTCGCGTGGTAGACCACGCCCATCTGGTCGGTTTCCGCGTAGCGGACGCGGACGTACGAACTGCTGCGGCGGGGTCCTTCCGCGTGAGCCGCGCTGCCATGGGCTCCGGCGTCGTCCCTTGCCATGCGCTGGGGCGCGTCGGTGCTGCCTGCCCCGGGCTGGCGTCCTTCGCTGCGATCCATCATCGGTCTACCCGGCCCGGGAGGCGAGTTCGCGGACGATGTCGCCCAGGAGGCTGCTGGCGCCGATGCGGAAGCGGTCGGGCCCGAGCCATTCCGTCCCCAGCTCCTCCTCGACCAGGGCGAGCCAATCCAGTGCCTGGTCGGCGGTCCGGATCCCGCCGGCCGGCTTGAGTCCCGCCCTAAACCCGGTCTGCTCGTGATACGCCCGGATCGCCCGCGCCATGGCCACCCCGGCCTCCAGCGTGGCGTTGACGCTCTCCTTGCCCGTGGACGTCTTGATGAAGTCCGCGCCGGCCATGAGCGCGACGAGCCCCGCCTTCGCGATCCGCTCGACCGAGCCGAGCTCGCCGGTGGCAAGGATCGCCTTGAGGTGTGCATCGCCCGCGGCCTCGCGGAAGGCCCGGACCTCGTCGTAGAGGGCGGCCCAGTCGCCGAGAAGGGCGTGGCTGCGGCGGATGACGATGTCGATCTCGGCGGCGCCCAACTCGCGGCATGCCCGAACCTCGGCGATTCGCGTGGAGAGCGGGCTCAGTCCGTGTGGGAAGGCGGCGGCGACGGTCGCGACCGGTATCGTAGTCCCGGCGAGCGCCTCCCGTGCGGTCTCGACGTAGACGGGATAGACGCAGACGGCGGCCGTCGTCGGCGGTGCGCCTTCCCAGCCGATGTTCTCCAGGATGCCGGCGCCGATCGGCCGGCGCGCGGCGTCGCAGAGTTCCCGGATGCGGTCGGGGGTATCGTCGCCGGAGAGAGAGGTGAGGTCGATCGATTCCACGGCGCGAAGCAGTGAGGCGACCCGCTCGTCGCCCGTGGGCCTGGGCCTCGAGGCAAGGGCGGCGACACGCCGCTCGATCTCATCGACGTCGGCGCCGAGTGCGTCGACCCGTGCCAGGTCGAGTGCCGTGCCGGGGTTCAGCGCTGCCGCGGTCGCGGCGCCCACCATCGAACCGGTTGCCTTCCCCTCGCTCACCGTCTCCTGCCCTCCACTCCGGGGTGCCTCTCTCGCGCCCAGGCCCACATCGGCCTCGGCCTCACGCTCGCTGCCCAAGATACACGTCGCCCCCGCCCGCGTCGACGCCTCGACGCAAAAACGCGCCGATCTTGTTACCGGCCCGCTGCCGGTGTAGCTTCCCGCGCCATGCAGCGACCCGACTACATTGCCTCCGACGTGCATCTGGGCGCCGTTCCCCGGGAGACGGAGACGGCGTTCATCCGCTTTCTCGAGCACGTCGGCGCCCACGCCCGCACGCTCCTTCTGGTGGGCGACCTCTTCGACTTCTGGTTCGAGTACGGCCCCGTCGTTCCGGGCCGCCACTTCCGCGTCCTGGCCGCGCTGCGCGAGCTCGTCGACGCCGGCATCCCCGTGACGCTCATGGGCGGCAACCACGATGCGTGGGGCGGCCGCTTCCTGCGCGAGGAGGTGGGCGTGGCCTTTCACCCGGACAGCGTCCGACTCGAGATCGGCGGGAAATGCGCCCTCGTCGCCCACGGAGACGGCGTGGGGCGGGGCGACCTACGCTACCGGATGCTCAAGGCCGTGCTCCGCAGCCGGGCGGCGATCCTGGGCTTCCGTGCCCTGCACCCGGAGCTGGGTATGCGCATCGCGCGCGCGGTCTCGTCGACGGAGGGGAAGATCGAGAGCGATGAGGCGGCGAAGGGTCGTGCGGCGTACATCGCCGAATGGGCGCGAGAGCGTCTGCTCGAGGAGGAG
>CALKIP010000198.1 GCA_937995995.1 uncultured bacterium | reverse complement strand
CGGCGTCGACCTCCTTGAGCGCATGGACGATATCCGCGTCGTGGAGTGTCACGTACGGCTTTCCGAGCGCAGCGCAGTAGCCCGCGTCGAACGCGGCGTTCCACTGCTTGTACTTGTCCCCGAAGCGCACCACCACCAGGTCGCTCTTCTCGATCAGGGTGCGGGTACGGATCGCATTGACCTTGGCTGACTGATGGTCCCGCCAGAACTGGCTCTCGGTCTCTCCGAGATGGTCGCCGGCGGCGTCGCTGGCCGGGTGGTCGGTCACCGGCTGGGTGAACGTCACGTCCAGCCCGGCGGCCTCGGCGCCGCGTCGGATCTCGTCACGCCAGTCGGTGTGGATCTCGCCCGAAAGGTACACAGTGAAGCTCATGACCTCACCATCCACGATCCTCGCTACCTCGGCAACTTCGCCGTGAGCCAGGTCCCTCTCGGCGAATCGACTCCTCCCCTCGCCGGTACATCACCGACGACCAGCTATCCGATCAGGTAAGCGAAGCCCCGGCCGGACGCTTCGAGTCCGCGCAGGAATCGTCTCGCCCGCTTCACGTGGTCCACGTACTCCGCTTCCGCTTCCTCGCCCTCCCCTGACTCATCGCCTTGGCGAGGCGGCAACCAGGGAACGAAGTCCGCACGGGTGAGCGTGTCCAGATCATCGGCGATCGGGGCCACGTCCTCGGGCGGGATCGCTCGAACCCACGGCAACCAACTCTCCCAGTTCCCGAGCGGCGTCACGTCGCCCTCGAACATGCGATACGCCGGGCGAGGGTCGTCAGTCGGATCAGACGGTGCTGTCATCAACTGCAGGTTTCTCCACGCCTTGTCCAGGTAGAGCATGTCCTCCTCGGCAGGCCCCTGTCGAAAATCGGTCACGGCGACCATGGAGCCGGGCGGGAAGCCCCAGGCATCCGCCAAGGGGTCGGAGCTGATGTAGGCGCGCGGGTCGGCGAGCACGGCCCGGGTGGCGTCGCGTCGAATGCGTATGCGTAGTAGCGGATTCCCATGGGTCCAGCATCACGGAGAGCGACGTGCTGAGACGCTCGTGCACGGCGATCTGTGGATGAAGGACCCGACTCCGGCGCGCCTGTGGAAAACCAGCGGTCCGGTTACGCCGTGGTGTAGGCGAGGGGCGCTGAACGGTGGACCGGGACTCCGACTCGCGTCACGGCGAATCGAGCAGATCGATTCCGTAGTCCACGACGACGGCCCTGACCTCGGCCAGGTAACGCTGCGCCTGATCGGTGAGTGGAAAGCCGGAGTGGCTGATCCAGCCGATCTCGATGCTCTCGTCCACCTCGAGCGGGATCGCCACGATCTCCGGGTCCAGGTCGTCACTGATGATGCCGGTCGAGATGGTGTACCCGTCGAGGCCGATCATCAGATTGAAGATGGTCGCGCGGTCGGAGACCCGGATCTCCCGCTTGCTCGACAGGGTCGAGAGGATCTCCTCGGCAAAATAGAACGAGTTGTTCGCCCCCTGGTCGAATGTGAGCCGGGGCAGGTCGGTCAGATCGCTGAGCGTGACCCGCTCCCGGGCTGCCAAGGGGTTCTTCCTCGAGATGAAGATGTGCGGGGCCGCCGCGAAGAGCGGGTGGAACACGAGGCCGGAATCACGCAGGAGTTTGTCGATGACCTTCCGATTGAAGTCGTTGCGGTACAGGATGCCCACCTCGCTCCGGAGCGTCCGGACGTCCTCGATGATGTCCCAGGTCCGCGTCTCGCGAAGCGAGAACTCGTACTGCTCCACGTCACCGGACCGCACCATCCGGATGAACGCCTCGACCACGAAGGAATAGTGCTGGGCCGAGACCCCCAGCAGCCGACGGGACGGTGGCTGGTTGAGATACCGCTGCTCGAGCAGGGACATCTGCTCGACGACCTGTCTGGCATAGCCGAGGAACTCCGCGCCCTCCTCGGTCAGCGTCACCCCCCGGGCGGATCGCGAGAGCAGAGTGCGCCCGACCCGCGACTCGAGGTCCTTCATCGCGGCTGACATGGTCGGCTGGGCCACGTAGAGGAGCTCCGCCGCCCCCGTGATCGATCCTTCCGCCGCGACCTCGATGAAGTACTCCAACTGTTGCAGCGTGATTCCCCTCGATGCCCTACCCATAGGCACAGACTATAGAGATCTATCGCTAACGGCAGTTACCCGATATCTGACCTGGAACTGCAGGATGGGAGCACAGACCTGTCGCAAGGCCGAGCCCGGCCGATCGAGCCCGCATTGGATGTATATGTCGGACGATTTCACGTATCGCATCACCACCACCCGCTTCGACGAGGACTATTCGCCGTCGGAGAGTTCCCGCACCACCACGAACTTCGCCAACCTGGCACGGGGCGAGCACCGGCGACAGAACCTCCGCCGTGCCCTCGCGATGATCGACGACCGGTTCAACGGCCTCGCCGGTCGGGCCGATCCGAGCCGGGACCGCTATACCGTCGAGCTGGAGATCGTGTCCGCGGACCTGCGGTTCACCACGCACGACGAGAGCAAGCGATTTCCGCTGATCGAAATGCTGGACGTCCAGATCCTGGACCGTGACACCGGTGAGCGCCACCCGGGCATCGTGGGGAACAACTTCTCGTCCTACGTCCGCGACTATGACTTCAGTGTTCTCCTGCCGGCGGTCAACGAGAACGCCGCTGAGTTCACCGTCCCCGTCGACTTCGGCGAGCTGCACGGCAGGCTCTTCCAGCTCTTCGTCGCCTCGGAGGCGTACAGGGAGCGCTTCTCCGTGGAGCCGGTCATCTGCATCAGCGTGTCGACGAGCCGGACCTACCGCAGGACCGGACACCACCATCAGGTCCTCGGTACCGAGTACCAGCAGGACGACTACTCGCTCACCGACGAGTACTTCGCCAGGATGGGCCTGGAAGTCAGGTACTTCATGCCGCCCGGCGGCGTCGCGCCGCTCGCGTTCTACTTCCGCGGTGATCTGCTCAACGACTACACGGACCTGCAGCTCATCGGCACGATCAGCGTGATGGAGACGTTCCAGAAGATCTACCGTCCGGAGATCTACAACGCGCACTCCCCTGCCGCGGACGTCTACCGGCCCAGCCTGGAGCATCAGGATTTCTCGCCCACCCCGATCGTGTACGACCGCGAGGAGCGGAACCGGCTCGGCAAGGCGCAGGGCAGGTTCACGGAGGAAGCCCTGATGAAGCCGCACCGAGCACAGCTCGAACAGTGGGCCGCCCGCTACCCGGTGCTCGTCGGATGAGCACCGAAGGAGAGTCGATGAAGTCCCCGATCCTGCCCACCACCACCGTCGGCAGTCTGCCCAAGCCGTCGTGGCTCGCCCAGCCGGAGACCCTCTGGTCGCCCTGGAGGTTGGAGGGCCGCGAGCTGGTCGAAGGCAAGCAGGACGCGCTGCGTATCGCCGTGAAGGAGCAGGGCGATCGCGGCATCGACATCGTCAGCGACGGCGAGCAGACCCGGCAACACTTCGTGACGACCTTCATCGAACATCTCGACGGGGTCGACTTCGAGCAGCGCGAGACGGTACGGATCCGGAACCGCTAAGACGCGAGCGGGCCCCACGTGGTGGGCGCCGTGAGCCGAGAGAAGCCCGTCTTCGTGGACGACGCGACGTTCCTACGGCAGCAGACCGACAAGCCGATCAAGTGGGCGCTCCCCGGGCCCATGACGATGATCGACACGCTGTACGACCGCCACTACGCCAGCCGCGAGGCGCTGGCGTGGGAGTTCGCGGCGATCCTCAACCAGGAGGCGCGAGACCTCGAGGCTGCGGGGGTCGACATCATCCAGTTCGACGAGCCCGCCTTCAACGTCTACTTCGACGAGCTCAAGGACTGGGGTGTGGCGGCCCTGGAACGCGCAGCCGAGGGATTACGCGCCGAGACCGCTGTCCATATCTGCTACGGCTACGGGATCCAGGCCAACACCGACTGGAAGGCGTCGCTCGGCTCGGAGTGGCGGCAATACGAGGAGTCGTTCCCGCTCCTGCAGCAGTCCGGAATCGACATCATCTCGCTGGAGTCCCATAACTCCCGCGTCCCGATCGACCTGGTCGGGCTACTGCGCGGCAAGAAGGTCATGCTCGGGGCGATCGACGTGGCCAGCGAGAAGGTCGAGGCCCCCGAGGAGGTCGCGGCCACGCTGCGGAGGGCGCTCGAGTTCGTCGACGCGAACAAGCTTCTGCCGAGCACCAATTGCGGCATGGCGCCCCTCCCGCGGGACGTCGCGCTCGCGAAGCTCAGCGCGCTCAGCGCTGGGACACGCCTCGTCCGCGAGGAGCTCGCCGCCTCTTACACCTGACCTATCCCGGAAGGCGCGGGAGGCCGCCCGAGGCCTTCCTCCCGGCCCTCACGAGTCTGACAGAGGCCCCCGGACGTCGTACCGGGCAACGACGAAGTCGCGGTTGCGTTCGCACTCTTTCAGCTCGAGGTCGAACGCGCCGCCGAAGAGTGGGTTGCCCGAGCCGAGGGTCACGGGCGCGATCGAGACCACCACCTCGTCGAGCATCCCCGCCCCGGCGAACTCCGCTGCCAGCCCGCCGCCACCCATCACCCACACATCGCGACCACCGGCCGCGGACTCCAGCGACTCGCGGTGATCAGACGGGGCGCCCGCGACAAAGGAGACGTGGTCGTTCACCGCCTCCAGTTCCCGGTGGGTGAACACGAACGTGGGGATCTCGGGCAACCAGTCACGGTCGTGTTCGAGCACCCACGTGTACGTGGACGCCCCCATGACCTGGGCCCCCACTTCCGTGAGGAACGCGGCGGTGCTGCCCGGCCCGTTCTCGTCGATGTCCTGCTTGAACAGCCAGGCCAGCGAGTGGTCGTCGTCCGCCAGGAACCCGTCGAGGGTCGTGGCGGTGTAGTAGCGGTAGCGGGTCATGGGGGTCCTCCTGAGGCGCGGCGATGCCACATGATCGGGTCGGGATCGAGATGCCTGATGTCGGCGCCGGCCTGCGCGAGCATCCAGCGCGCGAGCTGACGACGATGGGCCGAGAACGTGAGAGTGTGGGCGACGATCTGCGACAGCAGGAACGACTCGGGTGGGTCACAGAGCGCGTCGACCACCCGGTCGCCCCACGCGCCGCGCCGTTCCACATCGCGTGTCATGGCCAGCCACTGCGCGGCGATCTCGGAGTGCCGCCCG
>CALKIP010000197.1 GCA_937995995.1 uncultured bacterium | reverse complement strand
AGCGAAACGTTTCGCCTGGCCCGGGAGGCTGGTGCGGGAGACCTGCTCGTGCGCGCGCCGGGGCGGGATGCGCTCTGGCGGAGCGGGCGTGCGCACCCGGTGCGTTACGGCTCCGTGTCGAGCATGGCGCTGTCTGGCGCTCTTCCGGCGGGGCTGAAGCTTCGGCTGGCGAGCCGCTACGTGCCGTTTCTGGGCCGGAACGCGTCGCTGCTCGATGTGAACGAGCCGGTACGATCGGTCACGGCCGGGCTGGGCGACGAGGCGATCGCGAGTTGGGGCAGGCGCGAGCTCGGCGAGGATTTCGTCGAACTGCTCGTGTATCCGCAACTCGCCGCGTATTACGGCGCGACACCGGAAGAGACGACGGCGGGATTCTACCATGCGCTCGCCCATGCGGGGATGGATGTGTCCGTCTACGCGGTTCGGGGTGGAATGGGCGCGCTCGCACAGGCGCTGCTAGCGTCTCTCACCCGCCGTGGCGTGCGATTCCGGGGCGGCGTCGAGGCACGGGCGGTGACGGCCGGATCGTCAGGGGTGGATGTGGAGTGGGGCGACGGCGGCGCCCGGCACGATGCCGTGGTGCTGGCCGTGCCGGGGCCCGGTGTCGCGGAGCTCGCCGGCCTCGAGGGTCCGGCGCGGGAGTGGTTCGCCGGCGTACGGACGGCGCCCGCGGCGTCGCTCGCCCTCGTCCTGGACGGAGCGGCACCGGTGGAATACTTCGGCCTCTCCTTTCCACGCACCGAGCGGGAGGGCGATGTGTTGGCGGCGGTGTGCTTCCAGAGCCGAAAGGGGGCGGAGCTGCCGGGAGGCGGGAAGGGCGCGCTCGTCATCTACCCGGCGCCGGCGGCGGTGCCGGGGATCCTGGGCGGCTCGGCCGAGAAGGCGCTCGACGCCGTGCTACCCGCCCTCGAGAGGGCGCTCCCCGGCCTGCGCAGGCACATTCTCCGGGCCAAGCTCTATCGCTTCGCCACCGGCGGCACTCTCTTCTACCCCGGCTATCTCCGGCATCTCGGCCGCTTCGACCCCGGCCTCCTGCCCGCCCGGCTCGCCGTCGCCGGCGACTACCTCGTCGCGCCGACCGTCGAGGGCGCCGTCCGCAGCGGCTTCGGCGCCGCCGCCCGCCTCCTCGCCGACTAGGATGCGCCTGCTGCCGCGTTCGTAGACCACGACGGTCGAGGCCACCTTGTCGTGGATCGTCTGGCGGTTGCGGTCCCAGAAGACCTGTACGAAACCGAGGAGCCCCGTGGCGAGGGAGGCCGAGTAGCCGGCGAAGCGTTCGGTCGCGGTCCACCACCCGATCGGCCGGCCATCGAGCCGGATCACCCGGATCCCGAGCATCCGCTTCCCCGGCGTATACCCTCGCCAGAGCACGGGGAAGGCCGTGAAGTAGAGCATGAGCCACCCGAAGCCGAGGCCCAGGTCCTCGAACAGGCGACGCAGTGTGGCCCTCACGCTCACGCCCCGATCCACCAGCTTCTCGTTCTGCGCCCTGAGGTCCGTGACGCGCTGCGACAGGCGCGTGTTGCGCGCCTCCAGCTCCGCGATCCGGTCGCCTGCGAGCGCCTCGGCCAGCACGGGCCGCAATTCGGCCACGCGGGCGCTGTCGCCGGCCGAGAGCGCTGTGGCGTAGGCCGTGGCGAGGGAATCGACGTCAGGACCCGGGGCCGCCTCGTCGACATCGGCGCCTAGAGTATCGAGCTCGGCGAGCGAGCGGCGCAGCGCGTCGAGCCCGACGAGACGGCCCCCGGCGTTCGGCGCCCCCGCCGTGACCTCCGCGAGTGCCGCCCGGATCTCGCGCGCCTCCTCGGAGCCGACCCCGGCAGCGACGAGCCTGTCGCGGATCCGGTCGGCCACCTCTTTCGCCTCCTCTGGCGACGAGGCGGTGAAGAGGGCAACGCCCTCCGCGGTGGTGAGGCCGGCATCGAGGAGCGACATCTGCACCCTCACCTGTCCCGGCACACCCTTCGGGTCGTCGTCCGGTCCGAACCCACGGAATACGCCACGGATCTGTCCCAGGACCGCGACCGAGATGCCGAAGAGGATCATGGCGAGCAGCGCCCGCATCCCGCAGCCAAGGGTTCGGTGCAGGGCGGATGGATTGCCGCCGCGCTTGCGGATCAAGCGAAAGAAGATCACTGCCGCGACGGCACTCAGGAAGATGCTCGGCAGCTCGAGCAGCGCGATCAGCACGCCGGCCAGCGAGAGGTCGATCATGATCGCCAGGCCGCGCCGCCAGGGCCGGGCGAGGGGGAGGCCGAGGAGATCGGGCGCCACCGTGAAGGCGGCGGGCGTGATGATCTCGCGGGGGTCGCGAGTGGTCTTCATCGTTGAACGTGCGAGAAGTGGCCTTGGTCCAGCCGGAAGGTAGTCGGTGCGTGAAAGGCGCGAAAGAGTAGCGCGGCCCGAACGCGCCCTTACTCCTCCGGGACGTACTCCAGCCGCTTCTCCACGCCGCGGCGCACGATGGAGATCGTGGTCGGCTCCCTGCTTGCCCCGGCGATGGCGGCGCGGAGCTGGGCGATGCCGTGGACCGGCTCCTCGCCGACGGCCACGACGACGTCGCCCGGCTGGAGCCCGGTGCGCTCGCCCGGCGTGCCCGGCGCGACGCGGAGCACGAGGAGCCCGTGTTCTGCGCCCTGGAAGTACGCCGCGAGCTCGGGGTTGAGTTCGGTGAACTCGACGCCGGCGACGGCGCGCTGTGCGAGAAAGAAAGCGGTGGCCGCGCTCACGTGCCCGGCCGCGCCCTGTTGCCAAACGCCCTCGACCACATCCGACTGGACGGTCTGCAAAGTCCCATCCGACTTCAGGGTGCGCCACGTCACGCGCGCGGCGACAGGTGCATCGGGTGCGGCAGGTGCCCTGTGGGGCATGCCCGTCCCCCGGGGTTGCCCGTCGGTCGCCGTGACCCTTCGGTCGGCGTCACCCCGCGCCGGCTCGGCCTCGAGTTGGATGACCTGCACGCACACATCGCGAACGGGCACGGCCTCGACCTCCCGGGTGCGGCCATCGCGCAGGACCCGGAGCCGAACTACACGGCCGGGCTGGAGCTTCTCCGAGAGCGACGTCATTTGTTCGACGGTCATGCGTGCGCCGTCCACGGCGATCAGGGCGTCCCTGGGCCGGATCCCCGCGCGTTCGGCCGGCGAGCCGGGGAGGAGCTGGTCCACCACCGGCGGGTCCGTCGCCAGGAGCGCGATGCCGAGTCGGCCACACTCGCGCACCTCGATGCGCCGGGCCATCTCCTGAGCGGCGAGCGCACGGGGCGACCCGGCGGCGAGTAGCGCAAGGAGTGGCAGGATCAGATACTGCCCCTTCATGAAACGCTCCATTCCTCCATACTTCAGTACCACCGCTTGTCCGAGGACAGCACGAGCTGCTTCATCGTGGCCTCGCGCTGGGCCAGCGCCGTCAGGTGATAGCCGTTGATCACGGGATCGGCCGGCGCCTCGCTCAATGCCTCACGCGTGGTGAGCACGATGTTGTCCAGCGCCATGAGGCGAGCGAGTGGGTCCGCGCCGACCTCCGCGCCGACCATCTCCGCATACCGGGTGAGCGCGGCTCGGTATGCGGACTCGGCCTCGGCGAGAGCGCGGGTCGCCGAAGCGGCGTCGTCCACGGGACGGATGCTCGGAAGCGCCGGGGCGGCATCGGCCCCGGCAACCGACTCGGGCCTTTCGATTGCTCCACGCGCCGCAAAGCCGGCAAGGCCCCCGAAGAGGAAGACAGCGACCGTCGCCGCGATCCGGAGCATTGTCCCGCGCGCCGCAACCCGCGAGACGCCCCCAGGTCCCGGGTGCCGTGCCTGTGCCTGCTCGGTGGACGTCTCGCGGATCAGCCCTTCGCTCCGAAGCCGCCGCTCCAGCCCGGACCACGCCTCGGGTGGCGGCGGGAGCAGGTCCGGCAGCTCGCCCAACGCCTCGGTCTGTGCGGCCAGTGCATCCAGCTCCCGCCGACACACTTCACACCCCTCGAGGTGTTCCATCTCGGCGGCCGTCGGCGGCTCGTCCACCAGTCTCGCCAGGGTTTCCAGTGTCAAATGCGACATGCTTCGTCTCCTGCCACGGCCGCGGCGGGCGCGGCGTCCAACAGCTCCCGCATCCGTGCACGCGCCTTGAAGAGCTGGCTCTTCGAGGTGCCCGCGGCGACGCCGAGCACCCTGCCGATCTCCTCATGGGTGTAGCCCTCCACATCGTGCAGGACCAGGACCTGGCGCATCCGCGTCGGGAGCGCGCGCAGCGCGCGCTCGAGTTGGACGCGCAATAGCGTGCGGCCGCCACTTTCCCGGCTCGGCACGACCGGTGGTAGTGGCTCCTCGTGGCGCGTGCGCCGCTCGCGCCAACGCTTTCCCTGGAGCGCGCTGTTGACCGCGATCCGGTGCAGCCAGGTCGAGAACTTGGCATCGCCGCGGTAGTGCGGCAGTGCACGAATCGCACGCACCCACGCCTCCTGCGCCCAGTCTTCGGCCAGGGCGTCGTCGTTCGCCAGGCGACGCACCACGGCATACACCCTCGGTGCGTGTCGCTCGTAGAGGGCACGGATCGCGGCTTCATCACCGCCTCGTGCGCGCTCGATCAGTTCAATCTCGCTCATTGTCTTCCGCGGTCCATTGTCTCCGATGCCATGGACCTTCGAAAGGGTTGCCGGGCCAGTGTCCAGAGTCGGCTTGGATCTTGCCCGCCAGCGCCGCAGCCCGAACACGAGGACCGGCCGGGCTCGCGAACCGTTTGCGAGGAGATAGATATGCTCCGACGCCTTGCTGCGCTGCTGCTGATCGCCGTCATCATTCCCCCGGGCGCAGCCGAGGCACAGGAGAGTCGGTGGGCCAAGATCCGCTCGGACGGCGAGCACTTCGCCGACGACATCGTCCACATCTGGACGTCGCCCTTCCGTGCTGACGGCACGGACCTCGTCGTGTGGGGCTCCGTGGCGGCGGGGTTGGTGGGCATCGCCATCTTCGACGACGAGTTCCAGGACTGGATTCGCGACAATCCGGACGCGCTTCCGGTTCGGGTGCTCGCCCCGATGCAGGACCCGAAACCCATGAGCCTGCTCGGCTAC
>CALKIP010000196.1 GCA_937995995.1 uncultured bacterium | reverse complement strand
GGACCAGGCAGACGCGTCCGTCGATATTGCCCTCATCGTCGACCGATGCGGCGAGCGCCACACTGACGGGAGAGCTCAGGATGGAATGGATCGCCTCCATCGACTCCGGCGCGATCGCGCTTCGGGCGATGAGAGCATCATGATAGTAGTAGCCGACGCCCACACTGCCGTCGGGCACGGCCTCGTGCTCGATCGGCTTGGCTTCGAGGGCCACCGGTTCCGGATACGTGACGATGATCAACGGCTCCATGGGACTCCTCGGACTCGGATTCGTTTCGACATCTAGCCCCAGGACGTTGAAAGTGTTCCGAGATGCGAGCCGATGCAAGCCGCGGCGACATCGGAAGTGGAGGTCCTCAGGTGCGAACCCGCGGAATCTCGCGATCTGCCGCGTCTACGGCGAAGAACTCGCGTGGCTGGATGCGGAACGCGATGGCGATGAGGTTGTAGGGGATGCGAGCGAGTGTCGCATTCAGCGTGGCTACCGATGCGTTGTAGTGGTCCGCCGCCCTTCGGATGCCGTCTTCGGCCTCGGCAAGACGGCGTCGGAGTTCGCTGATGGGCTCCGATGAGCGCCTTTCCGGAGGCGCGTCCAGGTGTGCGAGGAGCAGTTGAAGTCTGTGCGTCAGCTCGCCTTCGGCGACGGCTCGGGCGATCGGGCCCCGCGCCGCCCTGGCATGGGCCCGTGCCTCCACCACTGCATCGAGTGGGGCGAGATCCCCAGAAACGGATGCAGTGATCACATCGACAAGCTGCGGAATCAGATCGATGCGACGGTCGAGGTGGCGTTCGACACCGTCCCAGGCGCGGTCGCACCGGGCTCGTTGCCGGACGAGTTGGCCGCGGAGGAAAAGGACGGCCGCGATGGTCACGGCCAGGAGAATCGGGGGCCACATGGATCGGAGCTCCGGTCAGGGGTGCGCGACGGCGCGTGCCGGTGAGCACCCGATTCCACGATAGCCCGGCCCCGCGACAATGTAAAGCGGGGCGAGGGGGCCTGTGCGGGTACGGGGGTCAGGCGCTACGCGCTTCTTCCAGCCGGATGCGCCACCGCCGAAGCTGGGGAGCACGGGTCTGCCGTCCTCCTGCCGCCGCGTGGCTTGCAGAACGGGCCGGCGCCAGTGAAACCAGTGGGGCGGCCGTCTGGCGCCAGCGGCGCACGCCGAGGTCGTCGCCATCGAGGCGGGCCTGATCGTGCAGACGATTCGTCGCGTACGCACGCTGCGCTTCATCGCCCGTCGCCAATGCGGCAAGGAGCGCCTCTCGCACCCCCGCACGATCGCCGCGGGAGGCAAGCAGATCCGCCAGTCGATGGGAGACTCGCGCCCGATCCGGACCCCGGCCGTATCGAAGTGCCGATACGCACAGGTCACGCACCGCACCCGCCTCGTTCCCCGATGCCAGGCGCGCCTCCGCACGTTCCTCCAGTGCGACCGCGGCTGCCTCCGAGTCCCCTGCACGGACCGCAACCCGCATGGCTCGGGACAGTGCTTGCTCCGGATCGTCCTGGAGGAGCGCATCGCCGATCATCGCGAGCCGGGCCCACTCGCCCGAACCGTCGTCCAACTCGCGTACCCTGGCGTAGAGGCGCGCCGCTTCCTCCCGGCGCCCGCGAAGCCGCTCGACCCGAGCGGCACGAAGCGCTGCGTCCGGCGACGTCGGATCCACCCAGACCGCCAGGCGAAGCGCCTCGGCGGCCTCTTCCAGCCATCGCCGGCCTTCGCACGCCGCGGCATGCGCCGCAAGAAGCGCGGCCATCGATGGCCACTCGACCGAGGTGGGCTCGGCTACGACGTGCAGAAGCTTCGCCAGGCGCCGACGCTCGTCGCCTGAATCCAGCCGGCCGACTTCATCCCATGCACGCCGCCAGAGAAAGGTCGCGCCCGTCTTACCCTCCAGAGCAAGCCGGATTGCACGCAGCACGAGCGTGCCCGTCTCTCGGCGCGCCGCCGACCCGCCCGGTCCGTTGCGTACGTCTTGGGTGGTTACCTGCATCACAGAAATGTCGCGGGTTGAGAACGGTTCTCAATAATGGTAGCCGCGTTCGCGTGCCAGGTCAACTCGGGGATGCGCCTGCAAGATGAGAGGCCGTGTGGAGTTTCGCGTGTGGACAGTTGATGAGGGAGTTTGGGAACGTGCCTGATGGCACAGTGCGTACTCGAGTTGGACACAGGTGTCAGGGCGAGGCTGGAGACGAGGCTGGAGGCGAGGCTGGAGGCGAGGCTGGAGGCAAATTATGCGCCTCCAACCTCGCCCGTGCGCTTGCCGTATCGTGTGTCGCGTGCTGCTGGCTACTGCCCTCCGACCACTGACTACTGACTACTGACTACTGACCACTGACTACTGACCACTGACCACTGACCACTGACCACTGACCACTGACCACTGACTACGGTCGAGCCTTGGGCGTCTCGGGATCGTACGTTGCGCAGATGGCACCTTGCTGGTCCATGCGAACGTCGATTTCCCCGGCGTAGCACTCCTTGTTCTCATTGTATTTGCAGTCGGTCACGGTACAGGACGCGACGACCGACTCCGCGGGCCTGGGCCTTTCACTCGGCTCTGCCATGTGTCCTCCTGGCTCGAGTGGCTCGATACTCGGCGTATCTAGAGCGCAAGGATCACGCCGAACTGGCACACCTCAGCGCCCAAGCTCTCCTTGCGGGAGCCCTTGCCATCTCAGCGGCGGCGGAACCCGGTGGAGAGGGAGAGGAGCATGATCCCGATCAGGATCACGACGCCCACGATGATCCAGGACCGATCGATGCCGAGGAGCGTGGCACCCATCGCGAGTCCGGTGACGAGGACGATGAACCCGATGATATAAAGAAAGAGTGACGGCATGCTACGGCTCCCTGAACCGCGTTCCCGTGCTCGGGCATGGGTGTGTGCCCGAGACCAGGAAGAGCAACTGCCGTACCGGCGAGGCGGCGATGGTGGGAAATGCGTAGACCGGGCGAGTAGCGTGTAATTGCGATTTCCCAACCGTTGGTGCCGGCCGGGATCCGTACGCCTACGCTTACGCGTCCCTGTGCCTGGGTTCTCATCTTTCGTCGGGCAGGGGCACGTGTACGTGTAGGTGTATGGACCGCTGGGTGCGGTGAGTGCGGTTGAAGGCGCTGCGGGAGGATGCGGGGCCGGATGCAGAACGCGCCGGCCCGAAGCGGTCGGGCCGGCGCGTTGCACGGTCATGGCGCGATCGTCAAGCGCGCCGCTTGGAAGCGGTGCTACGGGTGCGCGGCTTCGCCGGAGCCTTGGCGAATGCATCCTGGACGATCTTGGCCTGCTTCGCCTGGTGCCGGATCGTGTAGCCCTCGGAGGGCGAGGCGCGGTCCGGGCGACCGACGTAGTGCACGGGCGTCTTGCCTGCCAGTTCGCGGAGCTTGGGCTCGACGAAGCGCCAGGCGCCCATGTTCATCGGCTCCTCCTGGACCCAGACGATCTCCTTCCGGTTCGGATAGCGCTCGAGTACGGCGGCGAGCTCCTGCTCCGGGAAGGGGTAGAGCTGCTCCACGCGAGCGATCGCGACGCGGTCGGCCTTCTCACGCTCCTCGGCGGTGGTGAGGTCGTAGTAGACCTTGCCGGTGCAGAGGATGACGCGCGTGACCTCGTCGCGGCGATCCGCGGCCTCCGGGTCGTCGAGGACCGACTGGAAGGAGCCCTGGCTCAGTTCGTCGAGGCTCGAGACCGCCCTCGGGTGCCGCAGCAGGCTCTTGGGCGTGAAGATGACGAGGGGCCGCCGCCCGCCCGAGAGACCCTGCATGCGCAGGAGGTGGAAGTACTGCGCCGGCGTGGTGCAGTCGGCCACGAGCATGTTGTTCTCCGCGGCGAGCTGGAGGAAGCGCTCCATGCGCGCGCTGGAGTGCTCCGGGCCCTGCCCCTCGTAGCCGTGCGGCAGGAGGAGGACGAGCCCGCAATGCTGGCCCCACTTCGCCTCACCGGCCGAGAGGAACTGGTCGATGATGACCTGGGCGCCGTTGACGAAATCGCCGAACTGACCTTCCCAGAGGACCAGGCTCTCGGGCGCGGCCACACTGTAGCCGTACTCGAAGCCCATCGTGGCGAGCTCGGAGAGCGGGCTGTTGTAGACCTCGAATGAGGCCTTCGCCTCCTTCAGGTTGGCGATCGGCGTGTACTGCTCACCCGTTTCGACGTCGTGGAGCACGAGGTGGCGCTGGCTGAAGGTCCCGCGCTGCGAGTCCTGGCCCGTGAGCCGGATGGGCGTTCCCTCGGCCAGGAGCGAAGCGAAGGCGAGCGCCTCGGCGTGCGCCCACTCGAAGGGGCCGCCGGCCTGGAAGGCCTGACTGCGCCGCTCGAGCTGTCGGTCGAGCTTGGGGTGGACGCGGAAGTCCTCGGGCCAGGTGTGCAGGCCCCGATCCAGCGAGGCCAGCAGGTCGGCCGGTACCGCGGTCTCGACCTTTGGCGCGGGCTCGGGCTTCGTCTCTACCGGCACCGTATCCGTCGCCGCACCGTTCTTCGAGAGCCGCTCCTTGACCTCGTTCTGGGCCGAGACGAGCCGCTCGTACGCCTCGTTGTAGACCTGCTCCGCCTCGGTCTCGGAGACCACGCCCTCGCGAACGAGACTGGCTGCCCAGATCTTTCGCGGCGTGGGGTGCTCACCGATCTCCTCGTACATGATCGGCTGCGTGTACCCCGGCTCATCGCCCTCGTTGTGGCCGTAGCGGCGGTAGCCGATCAGGTCGATCATCACATCCTCGCCGAACGTTTCGCGGTAGGCGAGGGCGAGGCGCACGACGTTGAGGCACGCCTCGGGCGCGTCGGCGTTGACGTGGAAGATCGGGATGTCGAAGCCACGGGCCAGGTCGCTCGCGTAGCGCGTCGAGCGAGAGTCCGACGGCATCGTCGTGAAGCCGATCTGGTTGTTCGCAATGATGTGGAACGTGCCGCCGGTCCGGTAACCCTGCAGCCGCGCCAGGTTCAGCGTCTCGGCGACCACGCCCTGACCTGCGAACGCGGCATCACCGTGGATCAGGATCGGGAGCACCGACTCCGGCTCGCGCGTGGGCACGGGGGTGTCGCGGCGGGTCTGCTTGGCGCGGGCCGTGCCCTGGACCACGGACGAGATGAACTCGAGGTGGCTGGGGTTCGGCAGCAGCGTCACCGTGAGCGGCTCGCCCGAGAGCGTCGCGTAGGTGCCCTCGGCGCCGAAGTGGTACTTCACGTCACCGGTGGTGCCGAATGACGAATGGGCGCCCTCGAACTCCGCGATGATGGCGGAGTAGGGCTGGCCTACGACGTGGGTCAGGACGTTGAGGCGGCCACGGTGTGCCATGCCGATGACGACCTCGCGGGCGCCCGCGGACGCGGCGCGCTCAATGGCCTGGTCGAGCATCGGCACCATGACATCGGTGCCCTCGATCGAGAAGCGCTTCTGGCCGAGGTAGGCGCGGTGGATGAACTGCTCCAGCGCCTCGACCTCGCTCAGGCGGCGCAGCAGACGCTTCTGCTCGCCTGCGGAGAGCGGACGGCTGTACTCGCCCGACTCGATGGCCTGGCGGAGCCATTCCCGGCGGTCGGGCTGCTCGAGGTGTTCGAACTCGTAGCCGACGGGGCCGGTGTAGATGCTCCGCAGCCACGCCAGGGCGTCGGCCATGCTGCCGCCGATGTTGCCGAAGCCGAGGAGCGAAGCAGGGAGCGTCTCCAGGTCCTGCTCGCTGATCCCGTGGTACTCGACCGCGAGCATCGGGTGGCCGACCGGCGCTCTGCCGAGCGGATCGACCTGCGCCGCGAGATGCCCGTGCAGTCGGTAGGCGTCGACCAGCGCCGCGGCGGCGACCGCCGTCCGGAGCTGGGCCTCGGTCACGGCGGGTGCGCCACCGTCGGCCGTGATCAGCCCGGAGCCGGCCGCACCGCCTGCGGCGAAGATCCTCCGCCAGGATTCGTCCACCGAAGCCGGGTTCTGCAGGTACTGCTCGTAGAGCTCCTGTGCGTACCCGGCGTTGTAGCTATCGAAAAGCTTCGCCCGTTCCACGACTTTCTTCCCGTTGAATGCCGCGCCATCACGGCCTCAGTGGTACCCCGCGGATTCGGAATTGCTCCTGCCGTGAGGCCTGCCCACCGGCGCCGTGCGCGGCTGCCTTCGCCGATGGGCGGGGGATAATATGCGAAGCCGTGACGCAAAGTCCAGTAGCAACGCAACGTCGCGGTCTCGAACGGGCTCCAGCGGCCGACGTTTCAGCGACGGCCGCGGTCCTTCAACGTCGAATACGTCAGTGCGAGCGTGATGCGCGAAAGTCGCACGTTGCCGGGCTCGTCGAACGCTATTCCCGTCGTGGTCCGATACGAACTGTTGCCATCGAAGGGGTTGCCGAGCGCCATCGTCGCGACCTCCAGTCTCACGCCCAGGTTGCGATTGGCCCGGTATTGCACGCCGAGTGTACCCATGCCGCCCCAGCGGAACTGCGTCTCGTCGACGGCGACGATCTCGCCGCTCCCATCGTCGCCCAGGTTCCACCAGTTCGCGGTGATGCCGGCGGAGGCGTAGGGCGACCAGCGCCGGTTCGGGTCCAGAAGGAATTGAATGATTTCCAGGCTCAGCACGAAGACGTTCAGGTCCGCGAGGTCGTCCTCGTCGAGAAAGTCGCTGTCGATTCCGCTGTCGTCCTCGAACTTCAATTCCGTGGGCGAGAAGGTGAAGGCGAGTCGCACGCCGGTCTTCTCCCAGAGCCGGGCACCGAAGGATGCGCCGATGGCCAGGGCATTGTCCGCGGTCACCTCGCGCTGGCCGAGGAGGGAGAGGTCGTCGTCGAAGTCGATCGGATATTCTTCGAGGAACCGGCCATAATTGGCCAGCCCTGCAAAGAGCTCGAAGGTGAGGTGCGCCTCCGGAAACTCGGCTCGCGGGCTCCGCTGGCCGCTCGCCTCATCGGGGAACAGGGCCGCCGCCGTGACGGCCGCCGCGCAGAATGCGATTAACGGGGTCCTGGCCATCTGCATCCCTCCGTATCGGGGTTCTTCTCATCCGTCGCTCCGTCCGGGGGGGTGTCGGGGGTCCGCGCACCTCGCGGCCGAGGGAGCTTAGGTGTCGCCCGGTTGCAACATGCGCACCACGCACCGGTTGGCGGCGACGTCAATGGTCCAGTCCGACCTGACGCGCGTGTCGCGGTGCCGGCCGCTCATCGCCGCCGAACTGATTGTACGCGCGCGCCGCTCGATTCATCGGTTCCGTGAGTGGAGACGGGGAGAGCGGCGTGGCGAGCTCCATGCCCCGGGCGACGTCGTGGCCCGCGCCATCGGCGCCAGGCAGCACCCGGTTGACCAGCCCCAGGAACTCGGGCATCGCTCCCGGCATGAGGTCGTGGAGGAGGCCGAGGAGGCGTGCCTGCCAGGTGAGCGTCACCTCCGCCTCGCCTTTGCGCGTGGCCTCGACAATGCGGCGCGCGGCGCGCTCGGCGTGCATCGCCGTGAGGGGCGTGGCGTCGCCCAGGCTGAACCAGGTGTACTCGAGCCCCTTGCGGCCCTTGAAGAGCGCGTTCACGGGCGAGCCGGTGCGCATGAGCCCCGGCACGATCGTGGTGACCACGATCCCGTCCTTGGCGAGCTCGGCGTGTGCTCCCTCCGAGAAGCCGCGAATGGCGAACTTGGCTGCGGAGTACGGGAGCAGGTGCGGGATCGCGACCTTCCCGCCGATCGAGGTGATGTTGACGATGCGGCCCTCGCCGCGGGCACGCATCTGCGGCAGCACCGCGAGCGTGCAGTAGACGCCGCCCCAGAACATGACCGCCATGGCGTTGCGGTAGTCCTCGAGCGTCATCGTCTCCATGGGCCCGACCTGGATGATGCCGGCATTGTTGACCAGGACATCGATTCTGCCGAAGCGCTCACTGACCCATTGGACCATGTCCTCGACCTGCTCGCGGTCGGCGACATCGCAGACGGAGGCGAGGACGTCGGCGCCGCGGCCGGCGAGGTCGCGGCGTGCGTTTTCGAGTTCTGTCTCGTCCCGTGCGCAGATCGCCACGCGGCAGCCGCGGCGCGCGTACTCACGGGCCAGCAGCAGGCCGAGTCCACGGGACCCGCCGGTGATGAGGACCGATCGGCCGCGAAGGTCGATGGTCCGTCGAGATTGGAGGAGCTTCCAGCCGAGGTAGGCGGCCGCGCCCGTGGCGGCCCAGCGTGCCGATTGCTTCATTTTCATCTCCCCCCTGCCATCCAGCCGTGTCGTCGTGGTGCGGTCCTGGTGTGGAGGCGTGGACCTGGCGTGCGCGCGGCGATCTCGCGCTCGGTGGCTCCACGCGCTCGGGTCGGCGGCGCAGGGGGCAAAATGCACGCCGGAGCGGACCGGTCTCGCCCGCGCTCGTCGTTGTCCCGACGGCGGTTGCCTGGCCAGGCGCGCAGGCGTATCGTACGGCTTCCTTGAGGATGTTCCCGTCCCACCCCATGGCCTCGATGGCGAAGTCCGACGACACTCCATTGATGCAGCAGTGGCGCGAGGCCAAATCGCGCCACCCGGATGCGTTCATATTCTTTCGCGTGGGCGACTTCTACGAGCTCTTCAACGAGGATGCCGAGAAGGCGTCGAAGCTGCTCGGCCTCACGCTGACCACACGAAACAACGGCGGCGCGGCGAGTGTGCCCATGGCCGGCGTGCCCGCCAAGGTACGTGACGAATACGTACAGCGGCTCGTCCGATTGGGGCGGCGGGTCGCGATCTGCGAGCAGGTCGAGGACCCCGCCGAGGCGAAGGGGATCGTCCGCCGCGAGGTGACCGAGACGGTCACGCCCGGTGCCGTGCTGGCCGACTCACTCCTCTCCGAGCGCCGCAACAACTTCCTCGTCGCGGTCGTGGAAGGCGCGGAAGGCAGCGCTACACGTGCAGGCTCCGCGCACCCCGCCGGGGGGGAAGGGAGTGCGCGCCGCGTGGCGCTCGCCGCCGCGGACGTCTCCACCGGCGAGCTACTGGCCACGGCGGTCGAACCCGACGCGCTGGAGGCGGAGCTGGCCCGTCTGGAACCCGCCGAGCTGCTCCTCCCGGCGAGCTGGGAGGGGCGGACGCTGCCGGGTGCCGAGGGCGTGAGCCGTACGCATCGCCCGGACTGGCTCTTCGACGCCGAGCTGGCGGCCGATGAGCTGCGCCGCCGCTTTCGCGTCCACACCCTCGACGGCTTCGGCTTCGAGGACGGCGACGGGGCACTCGTCGCCGCGCTCGGCGCACTCGTCGCCTACCTGGCGGAGGTGCAGCCACAGGCGAGCGAGCACCTGAGGCCGCCGCGGATCGAGCGGCCGGGCGAGGGGATGGCGCTGGACGAGATGACGCGCCGCAACCTCGAGCTCGTTGAGCCGCTGCGCGCGGACCTCGCGGCACGCTCGGGCGCCCGGGCCGGGACGCTGATCGAGGTCGTCGACGAGACGCTGACGGCGATGGGCGGGCGGCTGCTGCGGCGCTGGATCCTGCGCCCCCTCGTCGTGGCAGAGCGGATCTGGCGGCGGCAGGAGGCGGTGGCCGAGCTGTTCGAGGATGCCGTCGTGCGGCGTCGCCTGCGAGAGCAGCTCAAGGGGATCCGGGACCTGGAGCGGCTCGCGGCCAAGGTCGGGGCCGGCCGTGTGGCGCCGCGTGAACTGCACGCACTCGGCGTCTCGTTGGCACCGCTGCCGCAACTCATCGCGGCGCTGGAGGACGTGCAGGCGCCGCTATTGAAGGAACTGGCCGCACTGGACCCGCTCGAGGATATTCGCGAGCTCCTGGACCGGGCGCTGGTCGACGAGCCACCGGCCGCCCTGGGCGAGGGCGGGGTGATCCGGCCGGGCTTCGACGCCGAGTTGGACGAATTGCGTGAGATCCGCGACGGCGCACAGGAAACGCTTGCGCGGCTGCAGGCCACGGAGCGCGAGCGGACGGGGATCCCGTCGCTCAAGGTGGGCTTCAACAAGGTCTTCGGCTACTACATCGAGGTCACGCGGCCGAACCTGGACAAGGTGCCGCTAGACTACCAGCGCAAGCAGACGCTGGCGGGGGCGGAGCGCTTCTTCACGCCCGAGCTCAAGGAGTGGGAAGCGAAGATCCTGGGTGCCGAGGAGAAGATCGCGGAGCTGGAGGCGCGGCTCTTCGGCGAATTGCGGAGGCGAGTGGCCGGGGAACTGGAGCGGCTGCACAGGACGGCCGAGCGCGTGGCGACGCTGGACGTGCTGGCGGCGCTCGCGCACCTGGCCGAGCGGCGCGACTACGTCCGGCCCGAGGTGCACAGCGGCTACGGGTTGGAGATTCGCGGCGGGCGCCACCCGGTGGTCGAGACGATGATGCCGCGCGAGGAGTTCATTCCGAACGACGTCGTCCTGGACGACGACGCGCGCATCATGATCCTGACCGGCCCGAACATGGCGGGGAAGAGCACGCTGCTCAGGCAGGTCGGGCTGATCCAGCTCCTGGCGCAGATCGGCGCGTTCGTCCCGGCGGCCCGTGCGCGCGTACCCGTCTGCGACCGCATCTTCACGCGCGTGGGCGCCTCGGACAACCTGGTGCGCGGGCAGTCCACCTTCATGGTGGAGATGAACGAGACGGCGGCGATCCTGCATGGCGCGACCGCGCGCTCGCTCGTCCTCCTCGACGAGATCGGCCGTGGCACCGCGACCTACGACGGTGTGAGCATCGCCTGGGCGGTGACCGAGCACCTGCACGAGGTGACGGGCGCGAAGACGATCTTCGCCACGCACTACCACGAGCTGACGCAGCTCGCGGATCTACTGCCGTCGTTGGTCAACTACAACGTCGCGGTCCGTGAGGCCGGCGACGACATTGTCTTCCTGCGGCGCCTCGAGCCGGGCGGCGCGGACCGGTCGTACGGGATCCAGGTGGGGCGTCTGGCCGGGCTGCCGGAGGCGGTCGTCGAGCGTGCCAGGGAGATCCTGCGCGAGTTGGAGGGCGCGCACACGGGGGGCGGCGAGGGGCTCGGCCGCGCCGGTGAGCGGCGCCCGGAGTCCGGACCACCGCTGGACCAGCTATCGCTATTTCATGTCGAGCCGCCGGTCGTCGAGCGGCTGCGGCAGATACCGTTGGAACGTATCACCCCGCTCGAGGCATTGAACCTCCTGGCGGAGCTCCAGGCCGAAGCCCGCGGGGAAAAGGAGTCGTGATGAAGCGCATCACGGGGTGGCTTGCGGCGTTGATGCCGCTGCTGGCGGCGTGCGCCGCGGAGGAGCCGGTCGAATGGCCGGCGGTGATCACGGATGAGTCGCCCGTGGAGTACCCGGTCGAGCTGTGGGACCTGGGGATCGAGGGAGAGTCCCTGATCCTGGTCCGCGTCGATGCACTCGGCGCGGTGGACAGCACACTGGTCGCGGAATCGAGCGGGTATGCGGAGTTCGACAGCGCGGCCATCGCCGGCGCACGCGAACTGCGCTTCCGGCCGGGACGAAAGGGAGACAAGCGGGTAGAAATGTGGGTCCGCCTCCCGGTGAAGTTCACGAAGCCGGGTGGAGCCGAACTCGGGATAGCTGAGGAGGAAGCAAGCCCATGAGCCATGCGCAGCGGACGCACCGCAATGCGGCGCCCTACGAGCACGTGCTCCAGACGATCGGCTGGACGCCACTGATCCGTCTGGGCCGCGTCGTCGACGGCGCGCGCACGCCGGTCTACGCGAAGGCCGAATTCATGAACCCGGGCGGCTCGGTCAAGGACCGGATCGGTCCCGCGATCATCGAGGCCGCGGAGCGGGAAGGCCGGCTGAAGCCCGGCGGCGTGATCGTCGAGGGGACGAGTGGCAACACCGGCGTCGGGCTCGCGATCGCGGCCGCTGTGAGGGGCTATCGCTGCATCTTCACGATTCCGGACAAGATGAGCCAGGAGAAGGTCCGCCTCCTCAAGGCCTTCGGCGCCGAGGTCATCGTCACGCCGACGGCCGTCCCGCCGGACCACCCCGACAACTACGTCATGGTGGCCAAGCGGATCGCCCAGGAGACGCCGGGCGCGATCCTGGCCAACCAGTTCTACAACCAGGCGAACCCGGAGGCCCACTACCACAGCACGGGCCCGGAGCTCTGGGAACAGACGGAGGGCCGGATCACGCACCTCGTCGCCTCGGCCGGCACCGGCGGCACGATCAGCGGCACGGGCAAGTTCCTGAAGGAGCAGAACCCGGCGATCCGCGTGATCGGCGGTGACCCCGATGGTTCGATCTTCGCCGAGTACCACAGGAGCGGTGAGAAGGTCGAGGGACATCCCTACAAGGTCGAGGGAATCGGCAACGACAAGATCCCGAGCACCTTGTGGTTCGACTACATCGACGAGATCTACACCATCTCCGATCGCGCCGCCTTCCAGATGGCGCGCCGGATCACCCGCGAGGAGGGGCTCTTCGTGGGCGGCTCGTCCGGATTGATCGCGACGCTCGCCGTGAGGCTCGCCCACGAGATCGACGACCCCAGCGCCCTCATCGTCTGCGTGCTCCCCGACACCGGCGAGCGCTACCTCTCCAAGGTATACAGCGACGAGTGGATGCGAGAGAACCAGATGCTGGACGGCGAGCGCAGCATCTCCGCCGGTGAGCTCCTGCGCCACAAGAGCGGCGGTGCGCCCGAACTCGTCAGCGTCGAGTCTTCGACGCCGATCCGACAGGCGCTCTCGACGATGAACGTCCACAACATCTCCCAGCTCCCGGTCCTCAGCGATGGCGACTGCGTCGGCTCGATCATCGAATCGACGCTCATGGCCCGTGTCATCGAGGACCCGGCCCTCATGGACCGCCCGGCCGAAACGCTCATGGAGGCGCCGTTCCCGGTCGTCGACGGCCATGTCGATGCAAGCGGCCTCGCCCGGCTGCTCACCCGCGAGAACCCGGCGGTCCTCGTTCGCCAGGGCGGCGCCATCATCGGCATCGTGACCCGGTACGACATGGTGCGCTACCTTACGAGGTAGCCCAGGGGACGGGGTGGGCGATGGGGTGTTCCGTACGGCGCGGCTCGCCCGGACATCGCCGTCTCCACCTTTTCTCGTGCCCTTCAACTGGCGGAGATGTTGCATACCGGGAACTGCGCGGCCCGCGGGCAGGGTAGATTCCAGAGAAGGCACCCGCCGGTGGCGGGCTCACGCATACGACAGGATCAGGTCATTCCCGGATGAAGATCGCGGTTCTCTTTGGAGGCAGCAGCAGCGAGCGCGATGTCAGCATCGCGAGCGGTGCACAGGTGGTGCAGGCGCTTCGCGAGGCCGGCCACGAGGTGGTGGCGGTGGATACGGCGACCGGCGTACTCGGTCCCACGGAGGAGCGCGAGCTGCTTTCGTCCGGGGTCAAGCCGGTGCCGCCGGAGCAGGGGGCGCAAGACATGCTGCGGACGGGCGACCCGACGTCGCTGACGCGTGCGCCCGAGCTCAAGGGCATTGACCTGGTCTTCCTGGCGTTGCACGGTGGGGACGGCGAGGGCGGAGCGCTCCAGACGCTGCTGGAGCTGATCGGGCTGCCCTACACGGGGAGTGGCCCACTGGCCAGCGGGATGGCGATGGACAAGGACATCGCGAAGCGCCTGCTTCGCGATGCCGGGGTCCAGACGCCGGCGTGGCTCATGGCGCCCGCCACGCCCGAAGAAGTGGCCGAGCACGTCGGCTACCCGGTCGTGGTCAAACCGAGCAAGCAGGGCTCGAGTGTGGGATTGACGGTAGTCCGCCGCGGCGAGGACCTGGAGGATGCGATCGAACTGGCCTACCGCTACGACGACGAGGTCATGCTCGAGCGCTTCATCGCCGGTCGTGAGCTGACCGTGCCGATCCTGGGCAGCGAGCCGCTGCCCGTGGGCGAGATCGTGCCGAAGCACGAGGTCTTCGACTACGAGTGCAAGTACCAGCCGGGGATGGCCGACGAGATCTTCCCGGCCAAAATCTCCGAAGAGCAGGCGCTCGCGGTGCAAGAGCTGGCGCTGCGCGCACACATGGCCCTGAAGCTGCGAAACTACAGCCGCATCGATTTCCGAATGGACGAGACCGGCGGCTTCTGGTGCCTGGAGGCGAATACGCTACCGGGCATGACGGCCAACAGCCTGTTTCCGCGCAGCGCCCGCGCGGCGGGCATGAGCTTCCCCGAAGTCTGTGATCGGATCTGCCAGATCGCGCTGGAGGAAAACACTCAGCGACGCCGGGGGTAGTAAGGGCATGGCGTACCGTGATTCCATCTCGTTCGGCTTCGGGCTCACGCCCTGGGTGAAGCGGCTGTTGATCGCCAACGGGGCGGTCTTCCTGCTGGTCTTGCTGGTGCCCGCTCTCTTCGAGTGGCTGGCATTCGCGCCAGCGCGCGTGCTGGTGCGTCCGTGGACGCCCATCACGTACATGTTCGTCCACGCCGGCTTCCTGCACCTCCTCTTCAACATGCTCGGCCTGTTCTTCTTCGGGCCGCCGCTGGAGGCGCGCTGGGGTTCGAGGGAGTTCCTGAAGTACTATCTGATCGCCGGCCTCGGCGGCGCCGTGCTGTCGTTCTTCTTCGGCATGTACGGCGCGGTGGTGGGCGCATCGGCCGCCGTCTTCGGCATCATGCTGGCCTTCGCGATGAACTGGCCGAACGCGCCGATCTACTTCTGGGGCATCTTCCCGATCCCGGCCAAGTGGCTCGTGGGGATCCTGGCCGTGATGTCGCTCTTCAGCTCGATCAACGGCGCGCGCGACGGCGTGGCGCATCTGGCCCACCTGGGCGGCTTCGTCGCCGGCTTCCTCTACCTGAAGTTCGGCGATGCGGCTTCGTTCCGTCTCTCGGGCTTGAAGAAGGCCATGCCGAAGTCGCGCAAGCGCCTTACCGTGATCCCCGGCGGCGGGCCGGTCGGCCCTGCACAGAAGCCCATCCGCCGCAAGGACGAGGAGCGGCTCCTCGACGAGGTCGACCGCGTCCTCGACAAGATCAGCCAGTCGGGGCTGGCCAGCCTGACCGCCGAGGAGCGCCGCATCCTCGACGAGGTCAGCCGCCGCTACAGGAGGAACTAGGGCCTGCCGCCCTGACCCCTTCATTTCCTTGACAATCTGTCCGCGCGGTCTCTACGTTCCCCATCCCCACGCGTCCCCTCTCACCGTCCTGAGGAGGCACCTCATGTCATCCGCCAAGGAATACCACACGGAGCACATCCGGAATGTCGTAGTCCTGGGTCATGGCGGCTCGGGGAAGACCAGCCTCATCGACGCGCTCGCCTTCACGGCCGGCTCGTCGCGTAGACTCGGCAGCGCGAAGGGCGGGACGGCACTCACCATGACCACGGCCGAGGAGGTCGAGCATGGCCTGTCGATGCAGGCCACCCCGGCGTTCGCGGAATGGATGGGGTGCAAGATCAATCTCATCGACACCCCCGGCTACCTGGATTTCACAGGGGAGGCGTTAGCCGCCACGAGGGTCGCGGACGGCGCCGTGGTCGTACTCGGCGCCGCCCACGGAGTGGAGGTGGGGACGGAGAAAGTCTGGGAATACTGCACGAGCCGCGGGATTCCCAGACTTTTTTTCGTATCCATGATGGACAAGGAGCACGCAGACTTCGACAAGGTCTATCGCGAGATCAGAGAGCTGCTCACGGAGAAGGTGATCCCTGTCGAGATCCCGATCGGTGCCGGTGACGACTTCCGCGGCATCATCAATCTCTTCAGCGGCCGTGCGCACCTCTACAAGCCGGGTACGACGAGTGGCGAGTATGAGGAGGCGGACATCCCGGCCGAGATGGGGGATGAGTTCGAGAACTGGCGGACCGAGCTCTTCGAGACGATCGCCGCGACGGACGACGACCTGCTCGAGCAGTATCTGGAGGGCGCGGAGATCCGGCGCGAGCGGGCGATCGAAGCCATGAAGGCAGCGATGATCCGCGGCGAACTCGTCCCCCTCTTCTGTGGTGCGGCCGAGCGGACCTGGGGGGTGCGCGCCCTCCTGAACAAACTGGTCGAACTGATGCCGAACCCGGCGGAGGCGGCCCCGGAGCTGGCGCAGCGGCCGGGCCTCGATCAGATCGTCGAAGTGCGCGCAGATGATGACGGGCCCTTCGCCGCACTCGTCTTCAAGACGACGACCGAGCCGCACGTCGGCGAGCTGTCGTACTTCCGCATCTTCAGCGGTTCGATCTCGAACGGGCAGGAGGTGCTGAATGCCGGCCGCGAGATGGCGGAGAAGCTGGCACACCTTTCAGTCGCACAGGGGAGGGAACGCATCGAGGTTCGTCGGCTCCACGCGGGCGACATCGCCGTCGTGGCGAAACTCAGGAACACGCATACGAACGACACGCTCTGCACGCCCGACCGGCCCCTCCTCCTCCAACCGATCCACTTTCCGCTGCCGGACATCTCGATCGCGGTCCGGGCGGCGAGCCGGAACGACGAGGACAAGATCGGCAACGGGCTCCAGAAGCTGCACGACGAGGACCCCACCTTCCACAGCGCGTACGATCCCGAGCTCAAGCAGACGATCGTGCGCGGACTGGGCGAGTTGCACCTGGAGGTCCAGATGGAGCGTCTCAAGCGCAAGTTCGGCGTCGCCGTGGAGACCGAGGAGCCGCGGATCCCGTACCGCGAGACGATACGTGCCGGTGCGGAGGGGCAGGGCAAGTACAAGAAGCAGAGTGGCGGCCGCGGACAGTACGGCGACTGCTGGATCCGCCTCAAGCCGCGCGCCCGAGGCGAGGGCTACCGATTCGTCGACTCGATCGTCGGCGGCGCGATCCCAGGCAAGTTCATCCCCTCCGTCGACAAGGGGGTTCAGGATGCCGCCCGGCGTGGGGTTCTCGCCGGCTACCCCGTCGTAGACTTCGAGTGTGAATGCTACGACGGCTCCTTTCACACCGTCGACTCGAGCGACATCGCCTTCCAGATAGCCGGATCGATGGCGTTCCAGAAGGTGGCGGCACAGGCGAGCCCGACCCTCCTCGAGCCGGTCATGGCCGTCGAGGTCGTCACACCCGAAGAGTACATGGGCGACATCATCGGCGACCTCAACCAGCGCAGGGGCAAGATCCTCGGCATGGATCCCGACGGCAGGAAGACGCGGATCCATGCACTCGTGCCCCAGGCCGAGCTCTACAGGTACGCGACCGCGCTGCGCTCCATCTCCCACGGTCGTGCCGCGCACACGCGGAGCTTCCACGGCTATGAGGAGGTTCCGCAGCATGTGGCGCTGAAGGTGATCGAGGCGGTGAAGGCGGAGCGGGAGGAGGTACACGCCTAGGCGGCGCCGCTTGGCGGCGCAGGGCTTGGGGCTAGGGCTAGGGCGAGGGCTAGGGCGAGGGCGAGGTAGGGAAGGCAGTTTCCGAGGCTGGTCCATCGCCCGCAGGTATCGGAGGGTGGTATGCGACGAATCGGCGGGGGCTCGTCCTGATCGTCGGTTGCGGTGCCGCCGCGTGGGGCGCGGGCGATCGGGCGGTGGCGGATGCGGCGTGGCGGGCGGTCACGTCCTGAACCGGGCCGCCATCGACGTGGATCAGCCGTTCGATGAGCGCAGAATCGCAATGGTGAGATTCGCGATCGATGGCACTGCGACGGACACGCTCTTCGCCCCCGACTACCCGTACGAGTCTCCGACCCTACGGGCCGAGAGCGTAGTCGGCGACGGCCGCTGTCTCGGCCAGGTCCGCGCACCCGAGGGGTTCAGCCAGAGGCCAGCCTCCGTCTTTCGAGGCGACAGTGTCAGGGCAGTGGTGCGTGACGAGTTCGATGTGGAGTATCTCGTACGCTTCCGCATCGAAAGGATGCGGGATCGCGTCTAGACGCGATCCCGCACAGCCACGGGGCGGCGGCTCGTGTCGGCCAGCGATCTGGACTTCGTCGGCATCGGGGTGCACCCGCCCGTCGTGTCGTGGCTGCGCTACCGCCCCGGCTCTGACTTCGCGATCCTGGCCGCTTACCAGCTCTGCAAATTCTCCAGCACCGCGTACTCGGGCCGGATGTCGACCGGTACGCCGTCCAAGCGATCGATCGCCGCCTGCATCTCGGGCGCGACGGTGCCGTAGCGCTCGAGAAGTGACGCGGCCCGGTCGTAGGAGCCCTCGGCCTGAATCGTCAGGATCTCACGGGCCAGCTCGCGGTTGGCGGCGACGAGCCGGTCGTAGTCGGCCGTGAAGCCACCACTCGTCTCGTCGAGAGAGATCGCGCCCCGCTCCACGAAATAGTTGAACTGCACCAGCGCCGACTTGCCGTGTGCCTCGTTGGCGCCGAAGCGGACGGCGCGGAAGAGGTCGGCGAAGTGGCCCAGGTAGGCGCGGCGCACGAAGTCGGCGTCGTAGAGGCCGCGCTCGGCCATTACGCCGAGGCTGTGCAGCCCGACGACGTCCGCCTTCGCCTCCTCGAGGGCCGAGTAGTGCTCGCGCAGGGCGCGGTTGACCGTGGTCCTCTCGCCAGAGGCGAGTACGATGTTGCCCGGGCCGAGGCCGTGGGCCAGCTCGTGCATGAGCACGTTGACGAACCACGGCTGGAAGGCGAGCACGTCCCGGACCTCGGGGGCCAGGACGGTGCCGGCGATCGGGGTCAGGATCTGCTCGAACTTGGCGCGCATGACGTTGCGCAGCATGACCTTCTTCGAGCCCTTCGCCTCGCGGACGCGCTCGTCGTTCGGCAGGTTGAAGGCGATCGTCTGTACGCCGGCGCGGGTGTCGCCCGCGGTGTAGGCGACGTCGACGACGCGGATCGGGCTCTCGAAGCCGCGGTCCAGGTTCTTGTGGCGGTCGTCGACCGGGAGTGCGCGCTCGAGGTCGGGCATCAGGTCCTTGAGCCGGGCCAGCTCCTCGCTCGCCTCGGCATCGGCGACGGTGACGAAGCTCTCGAAGGCGGCCTTGAAGCCCATGAGGCGGTCCTCGTAGACCTCGTAGGGACCGATGGTGGGCTCGATGCGGCTGTCGAGGTCCATCCACGCCATGTCGCTCTCGAAGTAGTCGTCGGAGAGGAAGGCAGCGGCACGGGCTTCGAGGTAGCGGGAAAGCGACTCGTTACGCGAGAGCGCCGCCGCCTCGCGCAGCAGCGCCGCCGCGCGCTGGAGCTGGTCGCGGAACTCCGCCGAGTAGGGGATGGCGACCAGGTTGCCCTTGCTGCGGCGGATCACGGTGAAGTAATCCGTGAAGCGCTCACGGTCCTCGGGGTGCGACTGGAGCCACCGCTCGAGCTGCTCACGAGTCAGGTCGGCCGGATAGTAGCCGGCGCCTTCGGGCTTCGCGCCGACGTCGAGGAACGGCGCGTCGTGGTCGAGCCGGTCCCACGGGCCGACCATGATGTCGAAGTAGGCGAGCGCCGCATCCCGGCCGGGGCCGCTGCGGGCGGCGAGCCGTTCGCGCAGTTTCGGGTTTTCGGGCGAGACCTGGAGCGTGAAGAGCTCGTGCATGATGTCCGAGGCCTCGACGAGCTTCGCGAGCACCTGCTTCTCCCACGGCTCGAGCACGGAGTCGTCGAAGTCGATCGTGGCGGGTGCGAACTGTGCGACCCGCGCCTCCAGGTCTTCCGCCGTGACGCCTTCCGCGAGCATGGAGCCAATGTCTTCACCGTCGGCGGGTCCACCGGCGCCACAGCCGGCGACGAGCGTCGCGGCGAGCAGCGCGGCCGTTGCTGGGATGCGCTTCACGTTTCGTCCTCCTCGCACGTTGAGTCCCCGATATTCGCCGTAGCATACGAGGTATGCCGTTGCCACGCCAGACGTTCCATGGGCCGTGCGGCCGGGGGCGCGGACATTGCGCCATTCCGCCAGGGTTGCGACCCGCCGCCCGGACGCGCTATTCTGGCCGGCCTGCGCCTGTGAGGAGAGCGATTGTTCCCGCTTCGCGACGAGAACCCGACGGAACTGACCCCCTACTTCACCCTCGCGTTGATCGCTCTCAACGTGATCGTGTGGGTCTACATCCAGGGGGCCGGTTTCGACGACAACGCGCTTTACGCCTCCGTCTGCCGCTACGGGATGATCCCGGCCGAGCTTACCGGGCAGACCGAAGGGTACATGGGTGTCGAGATCGCGCCGGGCGTGCCGTGCCGATTCGGCGGACTGCGCTGGAGCACGATACTCACGAGCACGTTCCTCCACGGCAGTTGGCTGCACCTGATCGGCAACATGTGGTTCCTGTGGGTCTTCGGGAACAACATCGAAGACTCCATGGGCCACCTGCGCTACCTGGTCTTCTACCTCGTCACGGGGACGGCGGCCGCGTTGGCGCACCTCTGGACCGCGGCAGCGTCGCCGGTGCCGACGATCGGCGCTTCCGGGGCGGTGAGTGGGGTGATGGGCGCGTACCTGGTCCTGTATCCACGGGTCAGGGTCCAGACGCTCTTCATCATCCTGATCTTCATCCGCATCCTGCCGGTCCCCGCGTGGCTGGTGCTCGGACAGTGGTTCCTGCTCCAGTTCCTCTATGGTGCCGCGATGCCGTCCACGGGCGGCGGCGTCGCGTTCTGGGCACACGTGGGTGGATTCGTCGCAGGCGTGTTGCTGATCAAGTTCTTCGAGAACCCGAAGCTGGTCGGGGCGAAGAAGCGGCACATCAAGCTGAGCCGCTCGCAGGTGGCGGAGGAGGAGTGGAGGTAGGCGACGGCACTGCAGCGGCCACGGCTCGCGAGCCTGGTGCAGGGCCCGCAGCGCTTCGGAACCGCAGCCCGCTTCGTTTCCGGGGCCGATAGGACCGAGATCGGAGCCGGGCGAAAAGTCACAATCGGGACGCAGGCCCGTGGCGGAGCAGGAAAACGCTCCAAACGTCAATCGGATGGGTACGGATGATGAAGTCCTCACGCCGACGCTGGCACTACATCCTCTGGCTCGTGACCGCCCTCCTCATCGGGATCGGTGCGACACGGCCAGGATTGGATGCGTCTGAGGGTGCAACCGGCGGTGCCGAGATGCCGGCGGCCGGTGCGGCTCTCGAACTCGCGGGTGCCGTTGCAGCCGAACACTCGGCCGTCGTCACGCCAGACCTCGCGGAGGTCGGGGCAGGTGAGCCGGCGCCCGCACAGACGGCGGGCGATGCGGTGCGGCAGGCAAGGGAAGAGGTCGACACCCCGTGGTATGCCCGGCTCATCTCCTTTCTGGGCTTGATCGTAATGCTCGGCCTGGCGTGGCTCCTCAGCGTGGACCGCCGCGTGGTCCCCTGGCGGCTGATCGCGTGGGGCGTCGGGCTTCAGTTCATCTTCGCGCTGCTCATCCTGAGGACGGCGGCGGGTGAGGCGGTCTTCGGCTGGATCAACCAGATCATCGTCGCGCTCCTCGGGTTCACGATCGAGGGCGCGCGGTTCCTCTTCGCAAACCTGGTCTGGAACAACGTACCGGTCGGCGCGGGCGAGGCGTTGGGCAACGCACCGATCGAGCAGACCATCGGGATGGTGGCGCAGACCGGCGCCTCCTTCGCCTTCAACGTGCTGCCCACGATCATCTTCTTCTCCTCGCTCATGACCGTCCTCTACTATCTGGGCATCATGCAGGCGATCGTGAAGGGGATGGCGTGGATCATGATGCGCACGCTCGGCACGTCGGGCGCCGAGACGCTCTCGGCCGCGGGCAACATCTTCGTCGGCCAGACGGAGGCGCCGCTCCTGATCAAGCCGTTCATCTCCAGGATGACGATGTCGGAGCTCATGGCGGTGATGACCGCCGGCTTCGCCACCGTTGCCGGCGGTGTCATGGCGGCGTACGTCGGGATGCTGATCGCCTACTTCCCGGACATTGCCGGGCACCTGGTGGCGGCGAGTGTGATGTCCGCTCCCGCGGCACTCGTGATCGCGAAGATCATGTATCCTGAGCGAGAGGAGCCAGTCACTCGCGGCGCGCTCGATATCGAGATCGAGAATCCGGACGCCAACGTCATCGATGCGGCGGCACGTGGGGCAGGGGAGGGGCTCACGCTGGCGCTCAACGTCGGCGCGATGCTCCTGGCCTTCATCGCGCTGATCGCGCTCGTGAACGCGCTCCTCGGCTGGCTGGGAGACGTCACCCAGCTCACGGCGCTCCTCCAGGGCTGGGGGTGGCTCGACAGTGGCCAGTCGCTTACCCTGGAGGTGATCCTGGGGTGGCTTCTCGCGCCGCTGGCGTGGGTGATGGGCGTGCCGTGGGAGGATGCCGCAGTCGTCGGCTCGCTGCTCGGCGTGAAGACGGTGCTGAACGAATTCGTCGCCTACCTGCAGCTCTCGAACCTCCTTTCCGGTGGCGGCGACCTCTCGCCGCGCTCGGTGGTGATCGCGGTCTACGCGCTAGCCGGGTTCGCGAACTTCAGCTCGATCGCGATCCAGATCGGCGGGATCGGCGGGATCGCACCCTCGCGGCGCAGCGACCTCTCGAGGATCGGGCTGCGCGCGATGATCGGTGGCACGCTGGCCGCCTTCATGACGGCGACGGTGGCGGGGATACTCGTATGAACATGACGGAGACGCTCGCGTTCCTGCACGAGCGGGTGACGCGAAGGCCGCGGGTCATGCTCGTGCTCGGTTCGGGGCTGGGCGCACTCGCGGACCGGCTGGAGGATGCCGTGCACATCCCCTTCGCCGAGATCCCGGGCTTCGCGCCGGCCACGGCCGAAGGGCACAAGGGCAACCTCGTCGCTGGGCGGCTGGAGGGTGTCGAGTGCCTCGCGCTGCAGGGGCGCTATCACCTCTACGAGGGCCACGCGCCCGAGGTGGTCACGCTCCCGATTCGGGCCGGGGCCGCCCTCGGTGCGCGCACGCTCCTCGTGACCAACGCGGCCGGCGGGTTGAATCCGACGTTTCGCGCCGGCGATCTGATGATCATCGACGACCACATCAACCTGATGGGCCGCAACCCGCTCATCGGCCAGACCGTCCCGGGCGACGAGCGCTTCCCGGACATGTCGGAGCCGTACGACCGCGAGCTCCAGGCGCTCGCGGAGGAGGTCGCCTTCGAGCGGCGTGTCCGGGTGACTCGTGGCGTGTACGTGGCGCTCTCCGGGCCGAGCTACGAGACGCCGGCCGAGATCCGGATGATGCGGCGCTTCGGCGGGGATGCAGTCGGGATGAGTACGGTCCCCGAGGTGATCGTCGCCCGTGCGATCGGTCTGCGCGTGCTGGGTATTTCGCTGATCACGAACCCCGCCGCCGGGCTCTCGCCGACACCGCTCAGCCACGAGGAGGTGCTGGCTGCGGGTGAGGAGGCGCGGGGGCGCTTCACCGAACTGGTCCGCGGCGTCATCCAGCGCATCGGGGCGCTGCCGGACGTCGAAACGGTCTGATTCCGGCGCCGGATCTGCCCTGTCCCCGGTGTCGATCTCTCTTCAGGCAGCCCGGGGCGGTGCCGATACTGAGTGCCTGGGGTGTTTCCGACCGACTAACGGGTAGCAGGAGATCCGATGCAACGACGCACGGTGTTCTCGATGCGCCGCGGAATGGTCGCCGCACGTGTCCATGTCCTGGCCGTAGCGGCGCTTTGTGCATTCACTTCGGCCTGTGCCGACCGCGCCGATCGCCCCTCCGGCGATGCGGCCCTGGATGGCCCGCCGGTCTACGGGGGCACGCTCGTCATCGCCGCGGTGACGGACCTGGATGCGGCCAACGGCCTCATCTCACGGGACGCGCTCACACAGGACCTCCTACGCAACGCCCTCTTCCTCCCGCTGCTGGGCTACGGCCCGGACGCCGAATACGTGCCGCGCCTGGCCGAGTCGTGGGAAATGCTCGGCGATACCGGCGTGGTGTTCCACCTTCGGAACGATGTCCACTGGCATGATGGTGTTCGCACGACCGCGTACGACGTGGCGTTCACCTACGGACGTGCCCGGGATCCGGAGACGGGGTTCGCGAACTCCAACTACTTCGCTCACTGGGGCGATGTCGTGGTGCTGGACAGCTTCACCGTGCGCTTCGGCTTCGAGCCACACTTCGATCCCCTCGCGGGACTGCCGTTCTTCCCGATCATGCCGCGCCACCTGCTGGACACCATCCCGGCGGGTGCGCTCCAGCGTGCCGCATTCAACCGCAGTCCCGTGGGGAACGGGCCGTTCCGCTTCGTATCTCAGCGGGCCAACGACCGCTGGACCTTCGAGGCCAACCCGGACTTTCCCGAGGGGCTGGGCGGCCGGCCGTACCTGGATCGTCTGGTCTGGCGCGTGGTCCCGGAAAATGCTGCCCAACTCACCGAGATCCGCACCGGCTCGGTCGATCTGATCCTTTCGCCCCGTTCCGATCAGCTCGAGGCACTGGACGCGCTGCCGGAGTTGCGGGCCATCGTGCGCCCGAGCCGAAAGTACCAGATCCTCGGCTGGAACGGACTTCGCCCGCCCCTCGACGATGCACGCGTCCGCCGCGCACTCTCGATGGCGATCGACCGGCAGGAGATGCTGGATGCATTGCGCGCGGGGTACGGTCGACTCGCCATCGGCCCGATCTACCCGGACCACTGGGCGTACGCGGAGTCGCTGGAGCCGCTCCCCTACGACACGGCCGCCGCACTGGCGCTCCTGGCCGAGGCGGGATACCGGGACCGCGACGGCGACGGCACCCTCGAGGATGAGTCGGGTCATGACCTCAGGATCACACTCACGGCGCCCGGCAACAACGAGTACAACCAGAACGTGGCGGAGAAGGTCCAGGCCGACCTGCGCAAGGTCGGGATCGATCTGCGGATCCGTTCGGTGGACTTCGCCACGATGATCGGCGACATGGTCTCGCCGGAGCGCCGCTTCGATGCGGTCTTCCTGGCGTGGGAAGCGGATTTTCGGCCCAGTTCGCTCCGCGATCAGTTCCACTCGGAGGCGATCGGCGGGCCCTATCAGCTCGCGTCGTACCAGAACGCGGAGGTCGATCGCATCATCGACGAGGCGAGCCGGACGCACGACGCCGAGGCCGCGCGCCGGCTCTGGCATGAGCTGCAGGAGATCCTGCGCGAGGATCAGCCGTTCACCTTCCTATACTACACACCGGACCTCTACGTGGTGAACCGGCGCGTGCGCGGTGTCGAGATGGATGTGCGCGGCATCTTCGACACACTCCCGCGCTGGTGGAAGGCGACCTCGACCGAGCCTCAGTCCGTGGCGACGGGGGTGGCCGCCACGAAATGATTGAGCGGGCCATGACCCTCGCCCAGACCCGGCGCCTCGACGATGGCACGCTGTACGAAGTCGAGCGCGTCCTCGACCGCACGTGTGAGTGGCCGGCCGTGGGCGAGCCCTGCGGCGATCGCGGCGGAGAGGGTGCAGCCGGTGCCGTGCGTGCTCGTCGTCTCCAGCTTCGGCCGACGCCATACATGGAACTCGCGGCCGTCGTAGAGGACGTCGGCGATCTCGTCGGCAAGCAGGTGGCCGCCCTTGATCAGCGCCGCGGCCGCGCCCCTCGCGACCAGCGCCTCTGCGGCACGACGCATATCGGCCTCGCCTTCGATGGCGTGTCCGGCCAGGATCGCCGCCTCGTCCAGATTCGGCGTCACGACAGAGGTAAGCGGCAGCAGGTACTCGACGATGGCGTCTTCCGCGTCCGCGTCGAGGAGCCGTGCACCCGTCGTGGCCACCATGACCGGATCCACCACGATGTTTTCGAGCCGGTCCTCAGCGATCGCCTCGGCCACGGTCCGCACCAGCTCGGCCGTGGCGAGCATGCCGGTCTTGAGCGCCGCCGGGCGGAGGTCGCTGGCCACCGCCCGAATCTGCTCGCGAACCATGCTTGCGGGAACGGCGTGCACCGCGGAAACGCCACGTGTATTCTGCGCCGTGAGCGCCGTGATCGCGGAGGTGCCGAATACGCCAAAGGCGTGAAACGTCTTCAGGTCCGCCTGAATGCCGGCGCCACCGCCGCTGTCGCTGCCGGCGATCGTCAATGCAATCGGAAGCATACCTCTCCTCCCGGGGTCGTCGATTCAGACGGCAAGCTAGCCCTCCGAGCGGCCGTGGTCGAGAGGGGGTGGGTCGGACTGGGCTTTCTGCCGGGAAGGGTGGCGCAGGTCGGCGGACTCTGCCAACGGCCCGATGCACCGGGCCCTCGCCGGGTACGAGGGCCTCGGGGGAGCGATACCGGAAGCGGGCAACAGCGCCCTGGGTCTACCGGAACTGGGCCGGAGGCGCCCGATAGCTGCGAAGGCGAGACTTGAACGCTTCGTACTGTTCCGTGTTGACGGTCAGGTTGCGTAGCTGCGCCTGCGGGATTCGATTGATCTCCGCCTGCACGTTCTCGATTCGGTCCCGCGTGAGCGGGTGGGTCGAGAACCACTGCTCGACGGTCGACGGCTGCCGCTGCTGCTCCTCGAGCAGCTTGTAGAAGAAGCTGACCAGGCCGTTCGGATTGATGCCGGCCGAGACGAGGAGCGGGACGGCCACGGCGTCGGCCTCGTTCTCGGCGCTCCGGCTGAAGCCGGCGAAGATCGCCGCGCCCGCGACCTGGACGCCGGCCTGCTCGAGGGTGCCGGGCCTGCGGCCGAGGAGGATGTAGGCCATCGAGAGCCCGAGGTTGGCGCGCTGCATTCGCTCGAGCTGCTCCACGCTGTGGCGCTCCTCGACGTGCCCGATCTCGTGAGCGAGGACGCCGGCCAGCTCGGAGAGGTTTTCCGTGCGTTCGATCAGTCCTCGGTTCACGTAGATGAAACCGCCGGGCACGGCAAACGCGTTCACGGCGGCGGTGTTGACGACGTAGAAGGTGTAGTCGATGTTGCGGCCGCCCTGTCGCGCGATCCTGTCGCCGAGCAGGTTGATGTAGCGGTGGATCGTCGCGTCCTCGACGATCGGGAGCTCGCGGTTGATCTCGGCGGCGTACTGGCGCCCGAGTTGGATCTCCTGCTGCTGCGAGATACCACAGGCGCCGACGAGGAGCGTAGCGCCGGCCACGAAGCCGGGGACCGCGGTGCGGCCGAAGCGTTGGCAAAGTGCCCGCATGAAACTTCTATCTCCTCAAGGGGAACTACTCCTGGTCTAGGCCGGGTCGCAAGAGATGTTCCACGTCGAGGGTCGTGGCAAGTCGCGCTGAACACAAGCTGATCCGGGGTCTGCACCGCCGGAAGATGCGGGAGGCCGAAGGGCTCTTCCTAGCGGAAGGAGTCCGCGTGGTGGAGGAGCTGGTCGCCGCCGGGCTGTCGCTGCGCCTTGCCCTGGCCTCTCCAGCGCTCGAGGCCGGAGAGCGCGGCCGGGCGCTGCTCGGGGCGCTCGAGGCGCGCGCCCCGGTTCGCCGCGTCGAGGACCGGGTGCTGGAGTCCTTGGCCGGGACGGAATCGCCCCAGGGCGTGCTGGTCGTCGCGGAGATTCCGCACAGGGAGCTGGACGAGATTCGCGTGGAGGGCGACGCGACCGTGCTCGTACTCGACGCAGTGCAGGATCCCGGCAACTTCGGCACCCTGGTGCGCACCGCGGCCGCCTTCGGTGTCGAGATGGTAGCGGCGCTGCCGGGAACAGTCGATCCCTGGAATCCCAAGGCGGTACGCGCAGCCGCGGGTGCGTCGTTCCGTACCCCGATCGTGCAGACCATCGCCCCTGCTCTCGTCGACTGGCTGCGGCGCCACGGCTTTACGATCTACGGCGCCGAGGCCGGTGGAATCGATGTGGGCGGTATTCGCGTGCCGAATCGTTGCGCGCTCGTCGTCGGCAACGAGGGCGCAGGGCTCGGCCCCGCGATGCGAGAGGCAGCCGACGCGTTGATCGCGGTCCCGGTGGCCGAGCACGTGGAATCGTTGAACGTCGGGGTAGCCGCAGGCGTCCTGCTGTACCTGCTGACCCGAATAGACTGAAGATCCGCATGCCTGAATACCTGATCTGGATTTACGCGGCACTCGTCGGTGCGGCGGTCGGCTCGTTCCTGAACGTCTGCATCAATCGCTGGCCCGCGGGTGAATCGGTCGTGAGGCCACGCTCACGCTGCCCCTCGTGCAATGCGGCGATCGCGTGGTACGACAACATCCCCGTGGCGAGCTACGCCCTCCTCCTGGGGAAGTGCCGTGCGTGCCGTGCGCCGATCTCGCCGCAGTACCCACTGATCGAGATCGCGACGGCGCTCCTCTGGCTCGCCTCCGCGGTGCGCTTCGGCGCCGATCCCGAGGCGCTCCGCTCCGCCGTCTTCCTCACGCTCCTCCTGGGCATCGCCATGACCGATGCCAAGGCGATGGTCATCCCCGACCAGTTCTCGCTCGGCGGAGCGGCGTTCGGGCTGGCCTTCGCGGCGCTGCCCGGTGGCTTCTCCTTCCTCGATGCCTTCATCGGCGGCGCCGTCGGCTATGCGCTCATGTGGGGCGTCTCCTGGGGCGGCGAGCGCCTCTTCCGCAAACCGGCGCTCGGGCTCGGCGATGTACACATGATGGCGATGGTCGGCGCCTTCGTCGGCCTCGGCGGCATGCTGCTCACCGTGCTCCTCGGCTCCGTGCTCGGGCTCGTGATCGGAGTGCCGATACTCTGGTGGCGCGGGCGCTCGTCCGTCCTCGGGGCGTACCTGCCTCTCGGTACCTTCCTCGCCATGGGCGCGGCGATCGCCCACGGCTGGGGCGACGTCATCATCGACTGGTACCTGGGCCTGGTGTTCGGAACCGCTTGAATCGCCGCGGCGCGGTTTCGCGCCCCTGCTCCCTGGCACGGCCGCTGCACCCTTTTCCAGCCGTCGACACCCGCGACAAAGGAAACGGGAGGAAGCCGTGCCACAGCAGAAGGGACCGATCAAGCAGCGGCCCAAGGTCGAGGACGAGAGCATCGGGAACCCACCCGAGAAACACGGGCCCCATCAGCCGTACGACGAATCGCCTCCGGGGAGCGGAGGCACGAAGGGTGGCCTAAACCGGTACGCCGGCGCCGGGCGCCGCGGCCGGTCAGGACC
>CALKIP010000195.1 GCA_937995995.1 uncultured bacterium | reverse complement strand
CAGGCGGCGGCGAGCTCCGGGTCCCTAGCCTGTTCCAGACGTGCGTGGGCGAGAGTCGTGATCTCATCGGCGGCTGCTCGTGTCCTGGCAAGAGCGGCGCGCAGCTCGGGATCGGACAGATGCGCTGCGAGCGGACCTTCGCGGTAGGCGGTGAGAAACGCATCGAGCTCCCGACCAGCCGAGCCCAGGGCGCGAAGCATCGTCTCGAAGTCGGGGCTGCGCAGACGTGCGCGCGCGGCCAGGAGCGTGGCGTCGGTCCGGAGTGAATCGAGCCCCGCCTGAACGGCGGCAGCGTGGGCGATGGCGCGCCTGCGATCCCACCCGGGGGGAGCGATGAGGGTGTCACCCGGGAGGAGCTGCGGTGAGCCGGGTGTGCCGGGCATGATGTTGATGACCCCGTCGGAGGTGATGCGGGGTGCGGCGAGCGTGAGTTCGCTGTCCCGGCGGATGAGGGAGGCGTGCTCGGAGCGGATGCGGAGCGTGACGGCCAGGTGCTTCCCGCTGTCCGCATCGTGCGGCATGAGGGCGATCCCTACGACCTCACCGGCGGGTCGCCCGGCGATCCAGACCGGAGCACGCGAGGGGAGCTCGGGCAGCTCGTCGAAGACGCCGACGATCGTGTAGGTGTCGGTCAGCGCCATCTTGATGTCCTCGAGGAGGAAGATCGTCGTGGTGAGTGCGATCAGGCCGAGGATCAGCAGCGCACCCACGGCGGTGCGTCGGCCCTGGCGGAGTCGTGGGTGCATGTTACTTTACGGCGTCTCTCGACAGGGCAGGTATGACATGGTGAAACTACGACTCGGCCATATCGAATACAGCAACTGCATCCCGGTTCACTCACTTCTACTGGACGGCGACGTGCCCGAGGGCCTCGAGCTGCGTCGGGGCGTGCCGTCGGCGCTGAACGCGGAACTGCGCGCGGGGACGATCGACGTCGCGCCGTCGTCGAGCATCGAGTACGCGAGGAACGCCGCGCGCTACCGGCTGATCCCCGGCTTCGCGATCGGCTCCGTCGGCGCACTGGGCAGCGTCGTCCTCGAGACCGACCGGCCCGCCGAGGAGTTGGACGGCGAGGAGGTCGTGCTGCCGACGGCTTCGGCGACCTCCGTCGTGCTGCTGCGCGTGCTTCTCGAGACACGCCTGGGCGTGCGGCCGCGCTACCGTTGGCACGAGCAGAGCGACGACGCCGACCCGTTCGCGGGCGGCGCCGCGGCTGCGCTCTGGATCGGGGATGTGGCGCTCCGGCGCGCCATGCGCACCTCGCGTCGGATCCTCGACCTGGGCGAGCTGTGGACCGAGTGGACGGGGCTGCCCTTCGTCTTCGCACTCTGGCAGATCGCGGCGGGGCCCGAGCGGGATACAGAGCTCCTGGCGCTGCAGGAAACGCTTCGCGAATCGATGCGTTACTTCGAGGGGCACGTCGACGAGCTGGCCTCCCGACATGCCGCCACCTACGGTCTTTCCCCCGAGCACCTCGCAGGCTACTGGCAGTCGCTGGAGTACGGGCTCGACGAGCGGCAGCAGCGCGGGCTCCTGCATTTCTACCGCTGCGCTGTGGAACTTGGCGAGGCGCCGGCGGTGCCGGAGCTGCGCTGGATCACCGGTTGATCTCGGGCGGCTCAGGACCTTCTGGTGTCTCGCCGGCCGGCCCGTCGCCGTCCAGCTCGTGGCCGCCGACCGGTGGCCCACCCTCGCCGTCGAAGTCGGCGACCGGCTCGGAGGCGCCGAGCACCGGCCGGTCGCCCATGACACCGCCGATCCGTGTGCCGCCGAGCGTCTCCAGGTCCGGCAGATGCTCGAGCGCCTCGTCGACTTCCACGGTCGATGGGCCGAAGCCGGCGCCCTTGTAGCGCTCGTAGCCCGACCGGACGATGCCGACCACCTCGTCCCACGGCGCCGGCGGGCCGAGCCCCTGCCAGCTCTCCCGTAGATAGTGCTCGATTTCAGGGAACGGCCGCTCGGCGAAGCGGTCGCGGGCATCGAAGCCGTGTCGGAACGCCGCATCGACCTGCTCCCCCGTCAGCTCCCGCGCCTCCCGCCACTTCTGCTGATATCGGGGATCCCGGATGTCTTCGTAGCGTAGACTATGGTCGGGGTGCTCGTCCCTTGGCATCGTGCATCCCTCCTTGTGGTGGCGAATGCATTGGGTGAGTGTGGGGCGCAAATTGCGCGCCGGGTATGTGCGAGACCGGCCGGGGACCGGCGGGGGCGGCGCCGCGGGCGTGGGATCGGCCGCTTCGAGGCGGCCGCCGGGGCCAGGCCCGGTGGGGATGGCTGCCTGGCGGCAGCGGCAAGGCCGCGGTTGCGGCGGGTGGAAGTGCGTCGCGCGGTGGCCCAACCGGGTTCGCGCGGAAGAATGCGCCCCACCCGAAGGGGCCGTCCCCGCGCGCCACTGTATCGCCCCTCGGGGTGGACACAAATCCTGAATATTCGCTATGTTATGGCATGAATAGGGGGTTGAGCGCACCGCTTGCGTGGGTAGGTCGCTCCGCGATGGATCTGACCGCCGCATTCGGCCGGTTCGGTCACTTCGCGGTCCAGGCTGTGCGCGCCGTGCCCGATACCGCCACCTGGGGCCGTCAGCTGGTCGTGCAGTTGGCACGCCTGGGGGTGGATTCGATACCGATCGCCCTCTTCATCGCCGCCTTCACGGGGATCGTCCTGGCCCTGCAGGCGTCGTACACCTTCACCGGCGCGATTCCGCTCTACTTCGTGGGCGTGCTGGTGGAGAAGACGATGATCCTGGAGCTCGGGCCGGTGCTCACCGGTCTTGCGCTGGCGGGCCGGATCGGCGCCAACATCGCCGCCGAGATCGGGAGCATGCGGGTAAGCGAGCAGATCGATGCGCTCGAGACGCTCGCCTACGACCCGATGGCGTACCTGGTCGTGCCCCGCGTGCTGGCCGGGGTCATCATGTTTCCGGTGATCGTCGCCTTTGCGAACGCGATCGGGATCGTCGCGGGCTGGGTCACGGCGATCAACCTGCTCGACCTCTCTACGCCGGAGTTCATCCGCGGCGTCCGCATCTTCTTTCAGCCTTTCGATATACAGTTTTCGCTCATCAAGGCGACGTCGTTCGGGCTCGCCGTCACCTCCGTGGGCTGCTTCTTCGGCTTCACGACGATGGGCGGCGCGGCGGCCGTGGGGAGGGCGACGACGCAGGCCGTCGTCGTGAGCAGCATGCTCATCCTGGTCCTGGACGCTTTCTGGGCGGTGACGCTGCTATGAGCATCCGGATCTCCGAGGTGTACAAGGCCTTCGGGAGCAAGGTGGTCCTGGACGGGGTCTCGCTGGATGTCGAGGACGGGGAGACGGTCGCCGTGATCGGCTTCTCCGGGTCGGGCAAGTCCGTCCTGCTCAAGACGATCATCGGATTGTTGGAACCCGATTCGGGCGCGGTATTCGTCGACGACGAGGAGGTCGGCTCGTTGCAGGGCGAGGCGCTCCACGAACTGCGCCGACGGATGGGCTACGTCTTCCAGTACGCCGCGCTCTTCGATTCCATGACGGTGGAGGAGAACGTGGCGATGGGGCTGCGTCGGGTGCCGGGGATGAGTGAGGCGGCGATCCGCGAGCGCGTCGCCGAATCGCTGCGCATGGTGGATCTCGAAGGTTTCGGCCCGCGCTACCCGGCCGAGGTCTCGGGGGGGCAGCGCAAGCGCGTCGGGCTTGCGCGTGCAATCGCGACGCGGCCCAAGTACCTCCTCTACGATGAGCCGACGGCAGGGCTCGATCCGGTGACGACGGCGGTGATCGACCGCCTCATGCTGAAGATGGACGAGGAGTTGGGCGTGACCAGCATCGTCGTCACGCACGACATGACGAGTGCGTTTCGCGTCGCGGACCGGATCGCCATGCTCTGGGAGGGTCGTATTCGTTTCGTGGGCACACCGGACGAGGCTCGCACGACCGATGATGCGGTGGTGCGGGCATTCATCGATGGTCGGCCCGAGCTGATGCAGGAGGTGGCGTGAAGAAGCGTACCGACGTCCAGGTCGGGGCGGTGATCCTCCTCGGCATCGCGCTGGTCGTCTTCGGCACGATCTGGTTGAAGGGTGCCGGGTTCGGCCGTGACGAGATCATGCTGGAGGCCCGCGTCCGCGAGGCAGGGAACCTCAAGGTCGGCAGCACCGTCAAGCTGCGCGGCGTTCCGATCGGGCGGGTCCAGGACATCACCTTCGAGCCGGGAGGCACGGGGATCATCGTGCGTCTGCGGGTCGACGCCACGAGCCGGAGGAGCCCCTCCTGCGCG
>CALKIP010000194.1 GCA_937995995.1 uncultured bacterium | reverse complement strand
ACGTCCTTCGGTATGTCGACGAGCACCGGCCCCGGGCGCCCCGACGCCGCGATGCGGAACGCCTCACGGACCGTCTCCTCCAGCTCGTCGGCGTCCTCGACCAGGAAGCCGTGCGTCGTGACCGGCGCGGTGATCCCGAGGATGTCGGTCTCCTGGAAGGCATCCGTGCCCCGTGCCCCGGTCGGGACCTGGCCGGTGATCGCGACGATCGGAACACCGTCCATCGCCGCCGTCGCCAGACCCGTGACGAGATTCGTCGCTCCCGGCCCACTCGTGGCCATGCAGACGCCGACTCGCCCCGTCGCCCGCGCGTAGCCGTCGGCCGCGTGCGCCGCCGCCTGCTCGTGTCGCATCAGCACGTGCCGCGGCGTGCCGGCACGGTGAAGTGCATCGTAGATCGGCAGGATCGCCCCGCCCGGGTGCCCGAACGCCACCTCGACGCCCAGCTCCTCCAGCACCCGGCACAGCGCTTCCGCCCCGGTCATCTCCATCGCTTCCTCCACAGATCGTGGTGCGTTCATCCGTTCCCCCTTGCGGTGACTGGTGCGTCCGCTGCGGCGGCCATGCAGCCCCCCACCGCCGATTTCGCCATTCCGTTCCGCACCGTCGCCGCCACCGCCTCGCCCATCGTCCTCGTGCCGACGGCCGAACCGCCCGCGCCGGCCAGCTCCACGGTGCGCAGTCCCCGGCTGAGCACCGCGTCGACGGCGGCCTCGACCGCCGCGGCCTCCTCGGCGAGCCCGAGCGAGTGGCGCAGCAGGAGCGCGGCGCTCAGGATCGCGCCGATCGGGTTCGCCACCCCCTGCCCCGCCAGCTCCGGCGCCGAGCCGTGGATCGGCTCGTACAGCCCGATCCGCGTACCGCGGCCCACTCCCGCCGCGCTCTCCATCCGCGCCGCACCGAGCGACGCCGACGGCAGCACGCCGATCGAGCCGGCGAGCATCGACGCCTCATCGGTCAGGATGTCTCCGAACATGTTCTCGGTGACGATCACGTCGAAGTCGGCCGGCCGGCTGAGCAGGTGCATGGCACACGCGTCGACGAGCAGATGCTCGAGCTCGACGTCCGGGAACTCCTCACTCACCACGCGCGTCGTGACCGAGCGCCACAGCCGCGAACTCTCCAGCACGTTCGCCTTGTCGACCGAGGTGAGCTTCCCGCGTCGCTCCCGTGCGAGCGACGCGGCGACCCGCACGACGCGCTCGATCTCCGCCGTCGTGTACTCCAGGACGTCGATCGCGCGCTCGCCGCCGCCCTCGACCGGCTCGCGGCGCTTGTCGCCGAAGTAGATCCCGCCGGTCAGCTCGCGCACGACCACCAGGTCGACGCCCTCGAGGCGCTCGGCACGGATCGGAGAGGCCGCGGCAAGGCGCGGGTGCGGGGCGACGGGGCGCAGGTTCGCGAAGACGCCGAGTGCGCGGCGCAGCCCGAGCAGCCCCTGCTCCGGGCGCACCGCCGCGTTCGGGTCGTCCCACTTCGGCCCGCCGACCGCGCCGAGGAAGACGGCGTCCGCGCCCTCGCAGAGCGCGAGCGTCTCCTCTGGCAGCGGCGAGCCGGTCGCGTCGATCGCGCACCCGCCGATCCGTGCCTCGCGCAGCTCGAGATCGTGGCCCCACGACTCGGCGACGGTGCGCAGCACGCGCACCGCCTCGGCCGTCACTTCGGGGCCGATGCCGTCGCCCGGGAGGACCGTGATCGTCGCCTTCATGACGGCCCCCCGTTCGCGGAGGAGACGGCCTCGGCCTCCGCACTCGCAGCCGCACCTGCCGCCCCGCCGTCGGCTCGCCCGGCTTCGAAAGCGGCGATCTCCGCCTCCAGCCCCAGCAGGTAGCCCAGCTCGTCCACGCCGTTCAGCAGGCAGTGCTTGGCGAACGGCTCGATCGGGAACTCGACCCGCTCCCCGCCCGGGAGCGTCACCGCCTGCTCCGCCAGGTCGACGGCCACGGCCGCCGACGGGTCCTCCGCCGCCAGCTTCAGCAGCCGCTCGTGCACGTCGGCGTCGACCATGATCGGGAGCAGCCCGTTCTTGAGTGCGTTGTTGCGGAAGATGTCCGCGAAGTGCGTGCTGATGACGGCACGGAAGCCGTAGCCGACGAGTGCCCACGGCGCGTGCTCGCGAGAGGAGCCGCAGCCGAAGTTGTCGCCCGCGACGAGGATCCGGGCGCCGCGCGCCTCCGGCCGGTTCAGCGGGAAATCAGGGATCGGCCGGCCGTCGGCGCCGTAGCGCCAGTCGGCAAAGAGCGCCTCGCCCAGCCCGGCCTTGTCCGTCACCTTCAGGAAGCGGGCGGGGATGATCTGGTCGGTGTCAATGTTCTCCGCCGGCAGCGCGACCAGCGTCGAATCGAAGCGTCTGATCGGTTCCATCGTCATGCCCCCAGGAATTCGCGCGGGTCGGCGACCACACCGCGCACGGCGGTCGCGGCGGCGGTCAGCGGACCGGCCAGGAACGTCCGGCCGCCCTTCCCCTGACGCCCCTCGAAGTTGCGGTTGCTCGTGCTGAGCGCGTACTGGCCGGGCTCGAGACGATCGCCGTTCATCGCGATGCACATCGAGCAGCCCGCCTCCCGCCACTCGGCGCCCGCCTCGCGGAAGACACGGTCCAGCCCCTCCGCCTCGGCCTGCCGCTTCACCTCCTTGGAGCCGGGCACGACCAGCATGCGAACGCCCTCCGCCACGCGCCGCCCCTTCAGCACCGACGCCGCGGCACGCAAGTCCGTGATCCGCGAGTTCGTGCAGCTCCCCAGGAAGACGACGTCGACGGGCCGCCCGGCGATCGGCTCGCCGGGGCGCAGATCCATGTAGCGGAGCGCCTTCTCGAGTGCGGCGCGCTGGCTCGCGTCCGGCACCTCGTCCGGCATCGGGACGCGGCCGTCGATCGGAATCCCCATCCCGGGGTTCGTGCCGTACGTCACCATCGGCGCGAGCTCGCTCGCGTCCAGCGTGACGGTGCGGTCGTACGTCGCACCCTCGTCGGTCCGCAGGCGGCGCCACGCCTCGACCGCCGCATCCCACGCGGCGCCATTCGGCGCGTGCGGCCTGCCGGCCAGGTACTCGAACGTCGTCTCGTCCGGCGCGATCATCCCGGCCCGAGCACCGGCCTCGATTGACATGTTGCAGACCGTCATCCGCTCCTCCATCCCGAGCGAGCGGATCGCCTCTCCCGTGTACTCGATCACGTGGCCCGTCCCGCCGCCGACGCCGATCTTCGCGATCACGGCGAGGATGATGTCCTTCGCGCTGACGCCCATGGGGAGCTGGCCATCGACGCGCACCTGCATCGTCTTCGGGCGACGCTGCAGCAGGCACTGCGTGGCCAGCACGTGCCCGACCTCCGAGGTGCCGATCCCGAACGCGAGCGCGCCGAACGCGCCGTGCGTGCTGGTGTGGCTGTCGCCGCAGACGATCGTCATCCCCGGCTGCGTGCGCCCGAGCTGCGGGCCGATCACGTGGACGATCCCCTGGTGCTCGCTCCCCAGCGGGTAGAGCGGCACGCCGAACTCCTCGCAGTTTCGCTCAAGCTGCTCGAGCTGCGCGGCCGCCTGCAGATCCAGCACCGGAATCCTGCCGTCCGCGCCCGGCGGGTCGGTCGGCGTGGAGTGGTCCATCGTCGCCACCGTGCGGTCCGGCCGACGAACCCGGAGCCCGCGCGAGCGCAGCACTTGGAACGCCTGCGGAGAGGTGACCTCGTGGACGAGGTGCAGGTCGATGTAGAGGACCGCCGGCGCCTCCGGCGTTTCGGCGCGCACCTGGTGCGCATCCCAGACCTTCTCGAAGAGCGTTCGGGGGCGCTCCGTCGCCGGCCCCGCGCCCGCGGCAGGAGTGGGGCCGACCGCCGCCGCGGAGCCGTGTCCGCGGCCGGAATCGGACTGCTGCGCCATCCTCACACCCCCCACAGGTAGCTGGCCTCTTCCAGCGCCCGTGCCTCGAGCTCCCTCGCGTGCGCGGCCTTGTTCAGCGCGCCGATGTACGCACGCACCGCGGCCTCGACCACGTCGGTCGATGCGCCGCGGCCGGTGAAGCTCTTCCCCTCGATCCGCGCCTGCAGCGAGACCTCGCCCACGGCGTCGCGCCCCGGCGTCGCCGCGTGGATCTCGAAGTTCTCCAGCTCGATGCGGTAGTCGACGAGCGCGTTCACCGCCTCGAACGCCGCCGCGATCGGACCGTCGCCCTCCGACGTCGCCTCCCGCGTGCGCTCCTCGACCTCGAGCTCGACCCGCGCCTCCGAGCGACGCGTGCCGCACGCGATCTCCAGCCCACGCAGCCGAAACGTCTGCGGCGCATCCTCCATCGTGCCGTGGTGCAGGATCGAGATCAGGTCCTCGTCCAGGACGTCCTTCTTCTGGTCGGCCAGCAGCTTGAAGAGCTTGTAGGCGCGGTCCAGGTCGTCGCCGCTCAGCTCGTAGCCCAGCTCGCGGTAGCGGTTCGCCAGCGCCGCGCGCCCCGAATGCTTGCCCAGCACCAGCGTCGAGTCCGGCACGCCCACCATCGCCGGCGTCATGATCTCGTACGTCGAGCGGTTCTTGATCATCCCGTCCTGGTGGATCCCCGCCTCGTGCGCGAAGGCGTTGCGCCCGACGATCGCCTTGTTCGGCTGCGGGTGGATCCCCGTCAGGTGCGTCAGCAGCTGGCTCGCGCGGTAGAGCTCCGTCGTCTCCACGCCCGTCTCGTACGGCAGCGCATCGCCGCGCACCCGCAGCGCCATCACGATCTCCTCGAGCGCCGCGTTCCCCGCCCGCTCGCCGATCCCGTTGATCGTGCACTCGACCTGCCGCGCGCCCGCCTCGATCGCCGCGATCGTGTTCGCGACCGCGAGCCCCAGGTCGTTGTGGCAGTGCACGCTCACGACGACGTCGTCGATCCCCTCGACCGAAGCGAAGAGCGTCTCCACGATCCGCCGCATCTCCGACGGGTGCGCGTAGCCGACGGTGTCCGGGATGTTGATCGTCGTAGCACCCGCCGCGATCGCCGCCTCCACCACTCGGCAGAGGAAGGCGATGTCGGTGCGCGTCGCGTCCTCGGCGCTGAACTCCACGTCGTCGACGTGCGTCCGCGCACGCTCGATCGCCGCGACCGCCCGCTCGATGCACTCCTCGGGGCTGATCCGCAGCTTGTGCGTCAGGTGGATCTCCGACGTCGCGATGAAGGTGTGGATCCGCGCCCGCTCCGCGCCGGCCAGCGCTTCGGCCGCACGATCCACGTCCGCCGAATGCGCACGGGCCAGACCCGCGATCACCGGACGCCGAACCTCCGAAGCGATCTTCTTGACCGCCGCGAAATCGTCCGGCGAGCTGATCGGGAAGCCGGCCTCGATCACGTCGACGCCGAGCGCGTCGAGCTGGTGCGCCATGCGGAGCTTCTCCGCGGGAGTCATCGTCGCCCCCGGCGACTGCTCGCCATCTCGCAGCGTGGTGTCGAATACGTGAATGCGCTCCATCGGTCGTCGGTCTCCTGAGTTGCGGGAACAAAAAAAGCGGGCCTTCCCGTGGGGGAAGGCCCGCTTGTGATCTCGAAGTCTACGTCGGCTAACTCGCCGCTCTCGCTCCATACACAAAAAGGCCCTCGCCCCCTCGGCCGCCAATAAGGCCGAGAAGTCGAAGGCTAAGTACGAGCTGAAGCGAGAGGTGGCCGCTCATTGCGTGCGTCGTTTCCGTTTCGTGTTCCAAAGCGTCGGCCATGTTACAAGGCCGATTCGGCGGTGTCAACCCCTACCGGATTCCGACCTGCCCACGCACTGCGGCGATCAGCCGCGCGGAGTCGTAGCCGATGCCGTCCTTGAAGACCAGACGCACGTTGCGGATCCCGGCGGGGTTCGCGATCGGGTCGCCCTCGATGACGACCAGGTCCGCCAGCTTCCCCGCCTCGATCGAGCCCAGACGATCGTCCTCGCCCAGGATCTTCGCGCCGTTCAGCGTCATGATCCGGATCGCCTCGACCGGCGTGAAGCCGGCCTCGATCAAAAGCTCGTAGTTGCGCTGGTCGCCGAAGCCGGGGAGCGCGCCGCCGTTGCCCGTCGGGTCCACGCCCGCCGCCAGCAGACCGCCGGCCTCCACGAACGCCCGCTCGAACGCCTGCGCCTGCGCGAAGACCCGCGGCATGATCGACTGCTCCGCCCGCGCCGCGATCGCCTCGCGCGTGGCCAGGTACTCCTCACGCGCCTCCGCCGACATCGCGTCCAGCATGCGATCCTCGAGCGGCGGACGGTTCGGGTAGCTCAGCTCGTAGACCGCCAGCGTCGACGTCATCGGCACGCCGTTGTCGACCATCGTCCGGATCGTCTTCTGCACCTCCTCGCCCTGCATGTCCAGGTCGAGCAGGCTCTGGCGCAGACCGTTCGGGCACTCGTCCGGACGCTTCCCCTCCACGAAGTCGCTGTTCGTGAACAGGCCGTGCTCCAGGTTGTCGATCCCCAGCTCCACCGCCTCGCGGAACGACACCGAGCACAGATGGCCCGTGAACTTCAGCCCACGACGGTGCGCCTCGTCGATCGCCGCCTTCAGCTCCGCCCGCGTGATGCGCGTGTACGCCTTGAACCACGTCGCACCCTCCTCCGCCCAGTAGGCGACGACGCGACGCGCATCCTCCGGCGTGCCCACCTGCGTCATGTAGCCGCCCACGCCGCTCCCCGTCAGGTACGGCCCCGTCACGTGCATCCGCGGGCCCCCTTCCTCGCCACGCTCGATCGCACGCTTCAGGTTGATCTCGCTGTACGGGTGGTAGCTCCCCGTCGTGCGGACCGTCGTCACACCGCTGCCCAGGTACAGGCGAGGCGCGCTGTACGAAATCTGCGCACGCCTACCCGCCGTCGTGTAGAAGGTGTGGTTGTGCATCCCCACGATCCCGGGGATCACCGTGTGACCCGAAAGATCCAGCACCTCCGCTCCCGACGGCACTTCCACCTCTCCCGCCGGCCCGACCGCCACGATCCGGCCGTCACGGAGCACCACCGTCTGATCGTCCACGGGCTCGGCACCCGTACCATCGACCACCGTCACATGAGTCAACGCCACCACAGGCGCGTCCACGGCCACGTACTCGCGGACCCTGGAGGAGAGCTGCGGCATTTGGGCGAAGGCGGGCGAGGAGATGGCCGTGAGAAGGAGGAGGCACAGCAACGACGAGAGATGCGAACGAACCGACGCGTTGTTCCTTGGCATGGGCAGGTGCGGGTTCGGGCCCCGGAAGATGAGGCACGTGGATCAGGGTGGGTTCGCTCCCACTATGTCGCGCGGAACACCTTCCCGGCAAGAGCCATCGCATCGCCCTGCCCGTGCACGCTTACGGCCGCACGTTCCTTCGTCCACGATCCCGCCGCACCCACCGCCGCCGACTTGACAACCATAACACCATGCGGTTATACATGAGACTCTGGCCGGCCACCGCTGGCCCGGGCGAGAGCCGTCCGGCACCAGGGGAATGCGCCGGCCAGGTGCGTTCGAATTCTTCCAGACGAGGATCATGCTGGACCTTCTTTCACGACCGTGGCCGTGGTACGTGGCCGGCCCCCTCATCGGGCTGACCGTGCCGCTCCTGCTTCTGCTCGGCAACAAGCTCTTCGGCATCTCGAGCAACTTCCGTCACATCTGCGCGGCGACGCTTCCCGGCAGGGCCGCCTTTCTCCGCTACGACTGGAAGCGCGCAGGCGGGTGGAACCTGGCCTTCGCCGCCGGGATCCTGATCGGCGGCTTCATCGGCGGCGTGCTCCTGGCCTCGCCCGAGCCCGTGGCGATCTCCGCACAGACCCAGGCGGACCTGGCTGCACTCGGCATCGAGCCGCAGGCGGGGCTGGTCCCGGCGGAGCTCTTCAGCTGGTCGAGCCTGCTGTCGCTGAAGGGGATCGTTGCACTCGTCGTCGGCGGCTTCCTCGTCGGCTTCGGCACCGCGTACGCCGGCGGCTGCACCTCAGGCCATGCGATCAGTGGTCTGGCCGACCTCCAGCTCCCGTCGCTCGTGGCGGTGATCGGTTTCTTCATCGGCGGGCTGATCACGACGTACCTGATCCTCCCGTTGATCCTGTAGGCGGAGACCTGACGACGAAGGAGATGCAGCAGATGCAGAAGACACAGGCAGGCCGGCAGGCACACGCCAGGCAAGAGCGGAACGCGGCGAGTACCGCACCCAGTGCGCCACCCCAGGCGACGACCGGCGGCGCCCCCGGAGCCGGCGCCCTCTTCCTCTTCCTCCTGGCCGGGATCTACTTCGGCGTGGTGATGACGAAGTCCGAGGCCGTCTCGTGGTTCCGGATCCAGGAGATGTTCCGCTTCCAGTCGTTCCACATGTACGGCATCATCATGATGGCCGTCCTCGTCGCCGGGGTGTCGCTCCAGGTGATCAAGCGCCTGGGTGTGAAGTCGCTCTCCGGCGAGCCGATCACCGTCCCGCCGAAGGCCTGGGGCAGAGGCCACCGATACCTGATCGGCGGCACAATGTTCGGCCTCGGATGGGGACTGACGGGCGCCTGCCCGGGTCCGATCTTCGCCCTCATGGGTAGCGGCATCGGCGTCGCACTCGTCGTGCTCCTGAGCGCACTCGCCGGCTCCTGGACGTACGCACACCTGAGGCCGAAGCTGCCACACTGAAGCGAGCCGAGGGCCCGGGGGTGGATGGGGGCGCGGGCAAAAAACGCTCGCCCCCCCATACTCCCGCTGCGCAGCAGCCCTCCCGCCGGCCGAAGGCCGGCCCTCCCGCTGCCGAAGGCAGCCCTCCCGCGCCCGAAGGGCGCCCTCCCGCTGTGCCCCCCACAGCCCTCCCACCGGTCGACGACCGGCCCCCTGGCGAGTACCTTGCGGTCGCTCTTCCGGGGAATCCACCCCCGGAATTCGACGACAGTGAAGGTAGGAAATGGCACGAATCGGAGCTTCGGACCTCGAGATCTTCCCGCTCGGCCTGGGCGGCAACACCTTCGGCAACACGACGGACCAGGAGGCGTCGGAGGTGGTGCTCGACGCCTTCGTCGACGCGGGCGGGAACCACATCGACACCGCGGACTCCTACTCCGCCTGGGTCCCCGGCAACCGGGGCGGCGAGTCGGAGACGGTCCTCGGCGCGTGGATGAAGAGCCGCCGCAACCGCCAGTCGATGATCATCGCGTCCAAGGTAGGCGCCCACCCCGAGTTCCAGGGCCTCGCGCCGGACAACGTCATTCGCGCCGCGGAGGCCTCGCTGCGACGCCTCCAGACCGACTACATCGACCTCTACTACGCGCACTACGACGACGAGAGCCAGTCGATCGAGGACATCGCCTCCGCCTTCGACCGCCTCGTACGCGACGGCAAGGTCCGCTACGTCGCCATCTCGAACATGGCGCCCGAACGGATCCGCGAGTGGCTGGACCTGGCCCGCGACAACGGGCTTGCCGTCCCCGTCGCGCTCCAGCCGGAGTACAACCTGGTCACCCGTGCCAACTACGAGCAGAACGTCGCGCCACTCGCCAGCGAGTACGAACTCGGCGTCCTCCCGTACTTCGGCCTGGCCAGCGGCTTCCTCACCGGGAAGTACCGCACCGAGGCCGATCTCGAGGGCCGCACCCGCGGCCAGGCCGTGGCGAAGTACCTGAACGAGGATGGGCTGCGCGTCATCGAGGCCATGGAGCCGATCGCGGCGCGGCACGAGACCTCGCTCGCGACGATCGCACTCGCCTGGCTCCTCGCCAAGCCCACCGTCACCGCCCCTCTCGCCAGCGCGAACAGCGTCGAGCAGCTCGCCGACCTGACCGCAGCACCCGGTGTGGAATTGACGGACGAGGAGGTCTCCCAGCTCGACGAGGCGTCACAGGCGTTCGCCTGACCCCTTGCCCCACCCTACCCCTCCGGTGCTTGGGCGGGCGCTCGCGCGCTCGCCCTGCACCTCGAACACCATCATCATCCCCGTCTCCATGTGCTCCGCGATGTGACAGTGCAGCATCCACTTCCCCGGGTTCGACATCTCGACCAGGAGGTCCGCCGTCGCGCCGACGGGGAGGAGCATCGTGTCCTTCCAGACCAGGTTGTCAGTCGGGACGTCGTTGACGGAGAGGATCAGGAAGCGCTGGCCGTGCAGGTGGATCGGGTGCTGCATCGCGTGCGCGGCGTCGCGGTCGTTGGTGAGGCGCAGCCGGACGACGTCGCCTACATCGAACGTCCACTCGATGTCCATGTTCTCGCGGCCCGTTGCGGGCTCGCGCAGGATCCAGCGCGTCTCGCGGGCGGTCGAGACCCAGTTCATCATCGGCATCGTCCCGCTCCACTCGACCGGGTTGAAGTACGCCGAATCGAGGCGGATCATCGGGCCTACCGGGAACGGCAGCGCGTCCAGGTCGACCTCGAGGGTGAGGACGAGCTCCTTGTCGACCGGCCGGTCGAAGTGCGGGCGGAAGCGCTCCAGCTCCTCGGAGACCGCGTAGTGGTGCCGCAGCCGCTCGAACGCCGCGCCCAGATCCGGCACGGCCGCCTCCTCGGCGACGTCGATCCGAGCCAGCGTGTCCGCCTCCGCGAAGAATCCGCCGTAGAGGTGGTCGATCGACTGCACGCGGTTCACCAGCGCCGTCGCCCCCGGCCGCTCGAAGCGCACGTCCACCACGTAGCGCTCCGCCGGTGAGAGGACGACGCTCTCGACCCACTCCTCCCGCTCGAAGCGGCTCACGTCCGAGCCGACCACCTTCATCCGCGCGCCGTCGATCGAGAGGTTGAAGACGCGTGTGTTCGACACGTTCGTCAGCATCAGCCGCACCACCTCGCCTTGCTTCGCCTCGAGGCGGTAGTCCGGCTCGCCGTTGACCAGCATCACGTTGCCGAAGCGCCCCATGAGCGCGTGCGTCGCCGCTTCCAGCCCGTACGGCACCAGCCCCTGCTCCGCGACCATCAGGTCGTCGAGCATGAGGACCTCCTCACGGTGCGCCGGGCCGTAGTACTCCGCGTCCGGCGAGCGGACCCGCATGTTGCCGTACAGTCCCAGGTCCTGCTGGATGTCTTCGCGGAGGTGCGGGTGGTACCAGTAGATCCCCGCGTCCGGGAAGTGGACCTCGTAGATGAAGCGGCCACCCGGCTCGACCGGCTCCTGCGTCACCCCCGGCACGCCATCGAAGCGGTTCTCCAGCCGCAGCCCATGCCAGTGCACCGCCGTCGGCAGGTCGATGTGGTTCCTGAAGTCGACGACGATCGTGGCGCCCTGTGGCACGTCGATCAGCGGCCCCGGGTACTGCCCGTTGAAGCCGTACATGACGAAGGTGCGCCCACGGATCGTGCGACGGACCAGCCCCGCCTCGAGCCGAAGCGTGTCGCCGTCCCCGAGCGGGACCACCTCCCGCGGCCGCGCGAACGGCACCGGCCCCTCCACGTTCCACCCCGGCAGGAAGGGCGACACCGATGGCCTGAGCCCCATCATCGCCGAGGGCATCGGCACATCGGGGTGCATCGGCGGGTCGATCCACTCGCCCACGGGCGGCCCCGTCGGCGAGGCCTTGTCGCCGGGCAAGACCGTGTCCGCCGCGCCAGCCGCCTTCCGGGCCGCACCATCACCGGGATCGGCGAGCGTGTCGGCGCCATGCGCCACCATGAACTCCCCGTGCCCGTGCCCTTCCCCCTCCCCACGCATCGTGTAGAGGTAGGGAATGTCCTGGGGCAGGAGCCGCATGCTCGCCGACGACCCGCGCAGCACGATCCGCCCCTCGCGCTCCGCGACATCGCTCGACGCCTCGGCCGTGACCAGAACCAGGAACTTGTTGAAATCGACGCGTCCCGTCGCGGTCAGGCGACCACCGGGTGCGGCCCGCAGCTCCCCCAGCTTCACCATCGGCGAGAGCACCGGCGTCGTCGCCCACGCCACGTACGTCCGGTGCAGCCCGAGCGACGACGGGTCGGGCAGCCCCTCGGCCGTGACCGTCACCTCGTGCACGTGCCGGCCGTCCACCGTGACCGCCGTCCCGAAAGGCGAAGGCACCCAACCGAGCTCGGCCGTGCCCGTGGCACCGTGCAACTCCGGGATCGCGACCAGGTCGATGCAGTAGAGGTCCGGATCGACGAGGCCGGGGCCGCGCGGGCGCTTCGTGCACGGGGTGCCGAGCGACGCGTCCCGCTCCCCGCCCGTGCCCGCGTGCCCTCCGGCCTCCGCCGTCGCCGACTCCACCGTCACCCGCCGCGCCAGGTCGAAGACGTCGCCCGCCTCGAGGAAGTAGTACGGCCGCCCCCCGGCGTCCGCCGCGTTGTAGAACGCCGCCTTGCTCCGGCCGATCACCTCCGCGCGGTCGCCATGGACGACGATCGCCGTCCCCTCGTCCAGCCCGATCCCGAGCAGATCCGGATGACGCGCGATCACCTCGAGCAGATCGTCCTCGCGCCCACGGGCCAGCAGGTGCTGGTCGACGGCGACGCCGCGCAGGAAGCCGAACCCCTCCTCGTATCCCGGCGCCATCATGATGTGGTTCCCCGCCGGCGCGCCGCGCACCATGTACGACGCCTGGATCGACGCGCCCGCCGAGCTACCGCCGATCACGCCGCCCCGGTCCAGCAGCGCGAACAGCTCCGCCAGCGTGCGTGTGCCGAGGTACGCATCCGCGAGCCGCCACTGCCGCCCGCCCGGGATCCAGACGCCCGTCGCCCCGCGCAGCGGCGCGACGAACGCCTCGTCGTCGGCCACCTCGGGGTCGCGCGTGTGCAGCACCGTGAGATGGCGCACACCCGCCTCCCGGAACATCTCCAGCCCGCTCCAGTCGTCCGGGAAGCTGTCACGCGTGCCCGCCGTCGGGATGACGACGATGCGCGCCTCCCGCCCGCCGGCCAGCTCCACGAACCGGCCCACGATCTCCGGACCGAGCTGCCCGCCGCCGGCCACCACGAGCGCACCTCGCGCCGGCCCGACGCGCGGGGCGTCGGCAGGTTGCGCGCTCGACGTCGGCGGCGTCGCCCCGGCCTCCCGCTCCAGGACCGGCGACGAAGCATCCGAGCGACTGCCCGGACCGCCGGCGCAGGCGGCGAGGATGAGGGCGAAGATCGCGATGGGAAGTGCGCCGTCGGCGACGCCACGACGATGCTCATGACGATGACACGGCGAAGCAGAACGCGAGAAAGGACTCGTCAGCACGGCAACGCTCCGCAGGAAGTCGGTGGGTGGATCGGGTAGGACGGATTCATAATCGGACGCGGCACCAGGCCACACAAGCCCGCGCGCGGCATCACGCGACAACAGACCCGCGCGACGGGGGCGTGCGCGACAACGGCCATTTTCGACCCCCCGGCGACGGCGGCGCTTCCCGCGATCCGTGACGCCTCGTCACCCCCGACCTATATTGCACGAGTACCGACGCCCTCTCCCACTCGCCGGTGCGACCGTTTCCCTCACCCCACGGACCATGGCGACCAAAACCCTCGAGGCCCCCGGCTCGCGTCTCGCCCAGGCATGGAACCGTCTCAGCCCACTCCCCGGCGGCCGTTGGCTCTTCAGCCGCCTGGTCGGCCGCATGGCGCCCTACTCCGGGACGATGGGCGCACGCGTCACCGCCCTCGAGCCCGGCTACGCCCGCCTCGAGCTGCGCGACCGGACCAGGGTCCGCAACCACCTGAACTCGATCCATGCCGTCGCCCTCGTCAACCTGGGCGAGCTCACCACCGGCCTCGCCATGCTGAACGGCCTGCCGCCGACGGTGCGCGGGATCGTGACCGGCCTCTCCGCCGAGTACCTCAAGAAGGCCCGTGGCACCCTCGTCGCCGAGTGCCGCGCACAGGTGCCCGAGGTCACGGAGCCGATGGACCACGAGGTCGTCGGCGAGATCCGCGATCCCTCGGGCGACGTCGTCTCCCGTGTCACCGTCCGCTGGAGACTCGCCCCGCGATGACCAGACCTCGAACGATGACGCTCAACGCCACGCCTCCTACGCACCCGCGCTCGCGCCCGCCCACGCCCGGATCATGACGACGAATCCGCTCGACACGCCGCTGACGCGCCACGCCGGGATCCAGGTCCCGCTCATCTGCGGCGCCATGTACCCGTGCAGCAACCCCGAGCTCGTCGCCGCCGTCTCCCAGGCCGGCGCGATCGGGATCGTTCAGCCCGTTTCGCTCACCTACGTCCACGGCCACGACTTCCGCGAGGGGCTGCGCCTGATCCGTCGCCTGACCTCGAAACCGATCGGGATGAACGCCCTCATCGAGTCGTCGTCGAAGGCGTACCACGAGCGGATGGTGCGCTGGGTCGACATCGCCCTCGAGGAAGGCGTCCGCTTCTTCGTCACCTCCCTCGGCAAGCCGCACTGGGTCGTCGAGCGCGTGCACGCCGCGGGCGGCGTCGTCTACCACGACGTGACCGAGCGCAAGTGGGCGCTCAAAGGCCTCGAGGGCGGCGTCGACGGACTGATCGCCGTCAACCGCCGCGCCGGCGGGCACGCGGGACCGAAGTCCGCAGAGGAGCTCCTCGACGAGCTCGGCGACCTCGGCGTCCCCGTCGTCTGCGCCGGCGGGATCGGCACCCCCGAGGAGTTCGCCGCCGCGCTCCACATGGGCTACGCCGGCGCACAACTCGGCACACGCTTCATCGCCACCCCCGAATGCCGCGCCAGCCACGCCTACAAACAGGCCATTCTCGACGCCGACGAGGGCGACATCGTCCTCTCCGAACGCATCACCGGCGTCCCCGTCGCCGTCATCCGCACACCCTACATCGAGCGGATGGGCCTCCGCGCCGGCCCCCTCGCCCGCTGGATGCTCCGCGGCCGTAGACGCAAGCGCTGGATGCGCACGATCTACGCGCTCAAGTCCGCCTGGCAGCTCAAGCGCGCCTCCCTCGACGAGTCCGGCGAGAAGGACTACTGGCAGGCGGGGCGCAGCGTGGCCGGGATCGAGAGCATCGAGCCGGCGGGGGAGATCGTCAGGCGGTTTGCGGAGGCGGTGGTGGAGGCGGAGCGTGGCGCGCAGCGCTGAGCCACCGGGCAATCGGCCGAACAGCACGGCTCCTGTTGGTGTGAAGTTCACCGGGGCCGATGCCACCGGAACACCGTAACGCCGGACAGATGCCTGAGGAGTGAGTCGTGAACTGGCAATTCCCCGACAGATCCGAGCGCGTGGCCACGGGCGCCCTCCGGGGTGCAGCATCCGGTGCGTCGCTCGGGATCATCGGCCTCGTGCTCTTCCCTCCCCCACCAGGAAGCGGCGCATCGGAGGTCGTCCTTTGGCTGCTTCGCTTCGCTCTCGGGGCCGCGATGGGCGGAGCTCTCGCCTGTGCACTCATCGGGCGCCTCCTCCCGGCCATGCGCGACGGGATCGCGGCGGTGATCATCGGCATGGCTGCCGTCTCTCTCTTCCTGGCCATGCTTCTGTTCGCCACCACCGGTCCCGGTGGAGTGGACCTCGCGAAAGCGGTCGGCCTGATCGCGGTCGCCGTCGTCGTCGGGAGCGCGGTCGGGCTCTTCACGAAGGGCATCGTCCAGCACGGGGATCCACCGGATGAAGCAGCGGAGGCCTGGCGACGGGAGATGGCCTGGCGAATCCTCGAGGTGTTGCGCCCGCGCCGGCGGAAATGGTGGAGTTGGAAGGAGCGGCGCCGGAGTCGGATTCGCTCGCGGCCTTTCCCAGATGACTGGCAACGCCACCTGGAGAGGAACGTCCCATTCTATCGCGTGCTGAGCCCCGATGACCGTGAAGAGCTCGAGAAGCAAATCCTCGTCTTTCTCGCGGAGAAGAACTCCGAGGGCTGCGGAGGACTCGAGCTAACGGACGAAATACGGGTCACGATTGCCGCACAGGCCTGCTTGCTGACCCTGCACCTGGACGCAGACTACTACCCCAGGCTTCGATCGATCCTGGTGTACCCAAGTACGTTCGTTCCCAAGCGGCCTTCGCTCCGGCCGTACTGGCAGGATTCGGATACCGATGGGGCCGCGCTGCTCGGCGAGTCCTGGCAATGGGGCATCGTGATCCTCTCCTGGGACAGCGTACTGGGCGGCGCCGCAAACATGTACGACGGGCGGAACGTGGTCTTCCACGAGTTCGCGCACCAGCTGGACCAGGAGGACAGCGCGGCGGACGGCATTCCCGTTCTCCCTGCTCACTCGAGCTACCGGACGTGGGCGCGAGTCCTCCAGCAGCACTTCGAAGAGCATGCCATCGCAACGAATCAGAAGAAGCGAACGGTCCTGGACCCTTGGTGCGGAAGATCCCGCCGAGTTCTTCGCCGTCGCGACCGAGGCCTTCTTCGAAAAGCCCCGACAACTCGCAGTCCGGCACCCGGCCCTTTACGACGAGCTCCGGCGATATTACGGGCAGGATCCGGCCCGCGGGGTGGGGCAGCGCATCTAGGGTTCATCGACTTCGACACCCCGGTGCACTGCCGGTGCTGCGGCGCCGTTGGCAAGCGGGCCGGACTTGGAGGGTGGAAGTGTTGAAGGGCTCGGCTATTTCCGGCAGCGCAATACGACGCACTCACGCTGCTCCGCTTCGCCCCGCAGCCCGCGGGAAAAGAACGCGGGCTCATCCTCAAGAGCATGGGCCCGCGGGATACGCCGCCGGTGGGTGGGGGCAGGCAGATTGGCAGCGGAAAAGGTTGTGGCGCCCCTGGTGGCCGCGCGCTAACGTACGTGAGCGGCACGTCGTGAGTGAAGGGACTTTAATACGCCGTAAAATCCACAGGAGAACGTATGTACCGGTACCGGATTCGGGCTCAGTCGATTCTCATTGTGGTCGCATTAGGACTGTGTCCACAACTCGCGTATGCATGCCTGTGCCCGCCCCCTGAGGAACGGAATCCACAGAAGCTTCTGAACGCGGCCACTGCGGTTTTTCTCGGGCGGGTAGTCGAGACTCGTTTGGTCGAGCGCACGTCCGGATACGCGGATATCGAGGTGGTCGTTGAAGTAGAGCGGGTATGGAAAGGAGCTCCGGAGGCTCGGCATGTCGTTTATACGAATGCCCATGGAGGGCTTTGCGGCTATACCTTCAGGACCGGGGAGCGATACCTCATCTATACCGAAGCCGAAGGGAGCCGGGATCAACTGCGTGTTGGACTCTGCGGAGGCACCGTGGAGGAAACCCGAGCACGGCGTGATCTCGAGGTTTTGGGCAAGGGAACAGAACCAGTGTCGCTGGAAAAGCGAGCCTCGAGTCGTGACTCCGGGCGTAGAGGTGCGGTAGCGGCTTTCGCCACGGCTACGCCTGGAAATTGGCTTGGTTTTATGCAATTCATTATCGGAGGAACAACATGCGTCGATCGATCATTCCAGTCGGAGCGTCCCTGCTGCTCATCGGATGCGCAATGGTCACCGGGGTGGACGAAGAGCGCGTTGTAGGTCAGATCGGCTATCCTGACCGTGTTGTGATCGAGAGTCCGACGACCGTAAAGGGGGGGCAGTTGTTTGACATTACGGTGCAGACCTATGGTCCGGATGGGTGCTGGTCGGATGACGGAACCACCGTGAGCATCTCGGGATTGAGCGCGACGGTTACGCCTTTCGACCGGAAGAGCGGGGAGCTGTGCACACACGCGCCGGTGGAGATCACGCACGTGGCAAGCCTGACCTTCAATCAGCCTGGAGAGGCCCAGATCACCATCAAGGGGCGTGATGGTACGGTGGAGCGCTCGGTGTACGTCGAGTGAGGCCCGTCGGGAAGAACTGCGTGTCGCAGTCAACGGTGGGCAGACCCGCAGACGAGGTTGGTCGCGGCTGGCTCCTTCCGATGCTCTACCAGAAGGCCGGGCAACGCTTCTGGCTCGCAAACGCGACCCAGGCGGGAATTTTCGGCGCGCTACACCCGAATGCCGGGGCGTACGCAGCTGTCATTGCCGCATCTGCGCTCTACGATGGATGGGTGACACGGCGGAACGACTGGAGCATTCGCGAGTCGATCTTCAAGCACTTCTGGTACGATGTGGCCGTCGTAGCTGCCACTTTTTTAGCTGATGAACGGACAGGCCGGATCCAGGTGACGTTCCCGACGATCCGGTTCTGAGAGGGTCGGAAGCGTACAGGAGAGACGTGTAGATGGACGGGCAACTGCTTCTGATCTTCGCTCTGACGTTCGTGATCCACCTGATCGGCACGCTCGCCTACTCGGTTCGGATTGCGGGCACGCGCACGGGCCGCATCGCCGTCTCCTTTGCGCTCTTCAACATCCTGGTCCTGGTCTCGAGGACATCGAACTCCTTTCAGGCCCCGCTCCTGGCCAAGCGGATCGAGGAGAACCTGCTTCTGGGCACGCTCTCCGGGGCTTCGGCAGATTTCCGTTGGCTGCTTGCTGCCGCAGCCCTCGCCACACTCACCGGCGCGGTGTTGATCCCCACGTTCCAGCGTGTGTTCAGCCGGGCGGTCACATCGTTCAGCGTGCGCCGCTCCGTGCCTCATCTGCTGCTGCATGCCTTCTCCAAGGCGGGTCTCTCGCACCTGCGAGACTCGCTTCGAGTTCCCGCCAGGGAAAACCTGGTGCAGTTGCGGGAGTGGAGCGGCGTGCCCTTTCGCATAGTCGCGTTCAATACGATCGCCGTGGCCCTTTGGACGGTCGGCGTGTTTTCGGCACTGTATGCGGGCTACTTGAACCCGGAGTTGCGGGTGACGTCGAGTACGCTCTCGGCCGTCGTCAACGGGATTGCCACGATCCTGCTTTTCATCGTGATCGATCCGTACCTGTCGGTGGTGACCGATGATGTGGTGGAAGGGAAGACGAGTGAGGGAATGTTGCGCCGCACGGTGGTCTGGATGGTGGGAAGCCGCCTTGCCGGGACCGTGCTCGCCCAGGCTCTCCTGGTCCCTGCAGCCGTGGTGATCGTGAAAGTGGCCGAATCGCTCTGAGCAAAGCCGTCGCCTGAGCCTTCGATAATGGGAACCGCTGAGCCGCCAGCGCAGACCATTCCGCCTCGCACCGTTAATGCGGCCTTCATCCCGGGAGCATACCCTGCCCCGCGATGAGCCTATTGTTCGTCGCTTCGAGTCTGGTTGCTTGCAGTGTGTCGGTGCAGCCGTCGCCTCCCCATTACGTCACCCGCAATAGCCGCCAAACAACCACGGAGACAAAGATGAACGGTCCAGGGCGCATGCGCAGGCGGATTTTTCTGCTGCTGTGTCTCGTCTCGGGATTGGCCGCGCCCACACGAGCGCAAGCCGTTCAGGTCGACGTGCCCACGGAGGAGCTTCGCCTCGGCCAACTGGACGGTCCGCCCGCACACACCTTCGGCGAAGTGAAGGATGTCCGCCCCATCGACGCGGGCAGGTTCGTCGTCCTGGATGCGTACGCACCCGTCGTCAAGCTTTACGACATGTCGGGGCGTCTCCTTGCGGCCACGGGCCGAGACGGCCAGGGCCCCGGCGAGTTCAGGTGGCCTGCGGCCGCGGCGGTCGCGGGAGATCGCCTCTACATCGTCGACACGGGCAACAGAAGAATTCAGGAGTTCCGTGTCGCGGACGACGAAATGGCGTTCGTTCGTGTGTTTCGGCTGCCCTTCGATGCACGTGACGTTTGTGCGGTCGGCAAACGAGTGTACGTGTCGGGCCTTCACGAAGGGCACACGGTACAC
>CALKIP010000193.1 GCA_937995995.1 uncultured bacterium | reverse complement strand
GGCGACCACCGAGATCTACACTCTTTCCCTACACGACGCTCTTCCGATCTGCTTCTTCGTCGGGATCCGCCTCTTGCCCGGCGAGTGGGTGGAGAAGTTCCTGGCAGAGTAGGAGAACGCGACCAGGCGCGGGCGTGCCGTCGGTCGGACGGCGCGCCCGCGCGGCGCACGTAGCGGCCGGCTCGCGGACGGCGTTGCCAATGGACCGCGCGCCCAGGACCGGCCCTCCCCCGATGCGTCCCAGGCGCGCCCGCGTTCCACGAATGGACTGGATAGCCCATGGATGTAGAGCTCGGCATCATCGAGGGGTATTACGGCAGGCCGTGGACATGGGAGGCGCGTGAGGAGACCGTTGCCTTCCTCGCGCCGCACGGCTACCGCTTCTACTTCTACGCGCCCAAGGCCGACCCCTGGCTGCGCAGGCGCTGGCAGGAGCCGTACCCCGAGAATGGGGCGGAGCGCCTGGCTCGCCTGGCCGAGCGCTGCCGTGAGCTGGACGTGCGTTTCGGCGTCGGACTGAGCCCGTACGAGATCTATCACCACTTCGACGACGCCGCCCGCGACGCCCTCGCCCGCAAGCTCGCCCTCTTCGACGAGCTCGGCGTACGCGATCTGGCTCTCCTCTTCGACGACATGCGCGGCGACGTGCCCGACCTGGCCGACCGCCAGGCCGAGATCGTGCACTGGGCCGCCGAGCGGACCGGCGCCGACCGCGTCGTCGTCTGCCCGACGTACTATTCGGACGACCCCGTCCTCGACCGCGTCTTCGGCGAGCGGCCGCCCGACTACCTCGAACGCCTCGGCGCCCTCCTCGATCCCGCCATCCAGGTCTTCTGGACGGGCGAGGAAGTGTGTTCGCGGGAGTTCTCGGCCGGGCACCTGAGGCGGGTCGCCGAGCAGCTCGGACGCCGGCCGTTCCTCTGGGACAACTACCCGGTCAACGACGGGCAGCGCATGTCGCAGTACCTGCACCTGCGCGGCTTCACCGGACGCCCGGCGAGCCTCGCGCCCCACGTCGCCGCACACGGGATCAATCCCGCGCTCCAGCCCACGCTCACTCGCCTCCCCGCCCTCACACTCGCCGAGAGCTACCGCCTCGGCGACGCCTACGAGTACGGCGCCGCGCTCCGCCGCGCTGCCATCGAAGTCCTGGGCAGGGAATTGGGCGTGCGGGTGCACGAGGACGTCCTCACCCTCCAGGATGTGGGACTCGACCGGCTCGGCGAGAGGGAAGCTCTGCTCCGCGAGCGCTACGCCGGGGTCGACCACCCCGGCGCGCGAGAGATCATCGCCTGGCTCGACGGCGAGTACCGCATCACGGACGAGATCGTGCAGACGCAGTAGTCCGCACTCGCTCGGCCCGACTCCCCCGCCAGTTAACACTTCCCGCAGCTTCGCCGCCGCGCGAATGGATCGGGTCTTGCGTCGCGCACGCGCAGCAAATCCGTAATGCCCGCGGATTGCCCGTGCGACTCCCGAGCCAGGCACTGCCATGAATGCCGCCGCATCGAACCACCGTCGCGACCACGACTCACGCGTACCGACGTCGCTGGGCCCGATCACACACGCGATCCTCAGGGTCGGGGCGGGGCTCCTCTTCATGCAGCACGGCGCACAGAAGCTCTTCGGCTGGTTCGGCGGGATGGGCCCCGAAGGCGGCACGGCCGAGCTGTTCTCGCTGATGGGCCTGGCGGGCGTGCTTGAATTCTTCGGCGGCCTCTTCATCGTGCTCGGCCTCTTCACCCGCCCCGTCGCGCTGATCCTCCTCCTGGAGATGATCGGCGCCTACGTCATCGCCCACATGCCCCAGGGCGGCGCACCCGTCGAGAACATGGGCGAACTCGCCCTCCTCTACTTCCTGATCTGGCTCTACCTCGCCGGCAATGGTGCCGGCCCTGCAAGCATCGATGCAAGGGGCAGATAAGTGGGATCCATGGGGCACGGGCACGCGTACGTGTACGCGTAAGGGGTGCAGGCGGGAGGCGGGATAAGGAAGGGGAGTGCGCGGCCGAAGCGCTGCCGCCAACAGAAAAGTGCACCGCCGCTGCGCCCCTTGTCGAGCGCAACGGCGGTGCACCCCCTACGTCCTCACGCTAGTCGCCGGAGCCCGCGGCGACCGGCTTCAGCCCGAGCCCCGCCGCGATGCGGTCGGCCAGCTCGGGATCCACCTTGCGCCACATCTCCTCGAGTGCGCGCTCCTGCACCTCGGGGCTGACCCCGGCGCCCATGTGGGCGACGATGTTCGCGACCGTGTTCGCACGAGCGGCGTCGTCCATGACGTCGCGCCACAGCGCGCGGGCCTGTACGAAGTCGTCGTCGTCCCGGTGCTTCTTGTACGGGCTGCGCGTGATCTGGCCGGCCACGTGCGGGTGGAAGCTCTCGCCGTAGCGCTCGGTGTCCGCCGCCGGCCCGCCGTAGCTGTTCGGCGCGTAGACCGGCTGGTCGCCGGAGTGGTGATAGCGCATCGCCCCGTCCTTGTTGTACGAATGGACCGGGCTCTTCGGCTGGTTGACCGGGAGCTGCAGGTAGTTCGTGCCGATGCGGTAGCGGTGCGCGTCCGGGTAGCTGAAGAGCCGGCCGAGGAGCATCCGATCCGGCGACGGCTCGATCCCCGGCACCATGTTCGCCGGCTCGAACGCCGCCTGCTCGACCTCCGCGAAGTAGTTCTCCGGGTTCCGGTTCAGCACCAGACGGCCCACCTTGATCGGCGGGTAGTCGGCGTGCGGCCAGACCTTCGTCACATCGAACGGGTTGAAGCGGTAGTCCTCCGCCTCGGCCACGGGCATGATCTGCATCTCGAGCGTCCACGACGGGTGGTCGCCGCGCTCGATCGCCTCGTAGAGATCGCGGATGTGGAAATCCGGATCCTCGGCCGCCATCGCCTTCGCCTCGGCGTCCGTGAAGTTCTCGATTCCCTGGTCCGTCTTGAAGTGGTACTTCACATAGAACGCCTCGCCCTCGGCGTTCACCCAGGTGAAGGTGTGGCTGCCGTAGCCGTTCATGTGCCGCCACGTACGCGGCGTGCCCCGATCCGACATCAGGAGCAGGACCTGGTGCGTCGACTCCGGCGAGAGCGACCAGAAGTCCCACTGCATGTTGTGGTCACGGACGTTGCGCACCGGGCAGCGCTTCTGCGAACGGATGAAGTCCTGGAACTTCGAGGGATCACGCACGAAGAAGATCGGCGTGTTGTTGCCGACCAGGTCGTAGTTCCCTTCTTCCGTGTAGAACTTGATCGCGAAGCCGCGCGGATCCCGGACCGTGTCCGCAGAGCCCAGCTCGCCGGCCACCGTCGAGAAGCGCAGGAAGACCGGGGTGCGCTTCCCCTTCTCGCTCAGGAACTTCGCCTTCGTCCACTGCGTGACGTCCTCCGTCACCTCGAAGTAGCCGAACGCGCCACCCCCCTTCGCGTGGACCACGCGCTCCGGCACACGCTCCCGGTTGAAGTGCGCCATCTTCTGGATCAGGTAGTGGTCCTGCAGAAGGATCGGCCCGCCGTCGCCGACCGTCAGGGAATGCTCGTCGCTCGGCGCGGGGATGCCCGCATCCGTCGTCGTGGGCGGCCGCTTCTTCTGATCCTCGCTCATTCGCTCCTCGCCTCCGTCAAAGGTGACTGGGTCCGTTCCTGGCAGTCGGGGCAGAGTCCCCAGAAGTTGATCTCCGCCTCCTCGACCGTGAAGCCCGACGTCGACGACGGCTCCAGACACGGCATCGCTCCCACGGCACAGTCCACATCCGCGATCGCGCCACACTCCCGGCAGACCACGTGATGATGGTTGTCGCCCACCCGCGTCTCGTAATGCGACGCATGACCCGCCGGCTCGATCCTCCGCACCAACCCCGCCTCCTCCAGACTCGAGAGCACGTCGTAGATGCCCTGGCGCGACAATGTGCCCAACGTGCCGCGCACCCGTTCCAGCAGCGCGTCCGCCGTGCTGTGCGGCATCTCTTCCAGCATCGCCAGCACGGTCAGCCTGGGCGCCGTGATGCGCAGCCCCGCCTCGCGCAGTGCTTGTCGGATCCGCGTCGTCGCCTCGTCGTTCTTCATGATGTATGACTAAGTCCTTTTTCTGACTGTGTCAAGTGTTGGGATCGAAAGGGAGCTGGAGCGCTTCGAGGAGGTCGGGGAGGGTGACCTGCGGATCCCGCGTCGGCTTCAGAGTCACGCGAGGTGGAGCGTCAGGCATCCGGAACGCCGGATGCGCATCGTTCGGACTCGAGTCCGCGGTGGCGACGTCGTCAGGAGCTGCGTCCTCCGAGGCGACAACGCGGGGCTCCGCACCGGCCGGCGTCCTCGACCCGGCGGCGCCGCTCACTCCTCGCGATTCTGCCCGACCGGCTCCGCCAGCAACGTCGCCAGCACGCTCCCCACGCCGTGGCCGCGCACGGCCGTCACCTCGAACTGCACCCGGTGGAAGACGACGACGTCGCCCACCCGCGGCGGCCGGCCGAGGAGGGCGAGGACGAGGCCGCTCACCGTGTCGACCTCCTCGTGCTCGAGTACCACGCCCAGCTCCTCGCCCACGTGCTCGAGGCGTGCCGCGCCATCCGCCCGAACCCGGCCGGGCCCCGCCGGCGTGATCTCGGGCAGCTCGTCGGGCCGCTCCGTGATGTCGCCGACGACTTCCTCGAAGAGGTCCTCGAGGGTGATGATCCCGGCCGTGCCGCCGTGCTCGTCCATGACGACCGCGAGCTGGGAGCGCACTCGCCTCATCGTCGCCAGCACCTCGTCGACGGATGCCGTCTCGGGGACGAACGGAACCGGGCGCGCGAGGGATGCCGAGGTGCCGCTCCCCTCTCTCACGCGTCGGAGCACATCGCGCACGTGGAGCACGCCGGTGATGTCGTCGATCGTGTTGCGGTAGACCGGGTAGCGCGTGTGCGGCGCGCTGCGGAGCGTCTCGTGAAGTACGTCCGGCCCCGCATCGAGTGGGATGCCGACCACGCGGACGCGCGGCACCATGACCTCCGCGGCGGTGAGATCGCCGAACTCGAGCAGCTCGCGCATGACCTCTGCGGACTCCTTGCGCAGCGCGCCGCCCGCCTGGCTCTCGTTCAGAATGTAGGCGATCTCCTGCGGCGTGCGGTACGACTCCACGGTCGACTCCGCGCGGTTGATCCCGACCAGGCGGAGCAGCCCGTTGCCGATCCCGTTCAGCAGGAGCACGACCGGGTAGAACACGAACTGAATCGCGCGCATCACCGGTACGATCCCCAGGATCGTGCTGCGTGCCCGCTGCAGCGCGACCGACTTGGGGACCATCTCGCCGAGGACGATGTGGAAATAGGTCAGGAACGCGACGGCGAGCACGCTCGCCAGGCTGTGTGCCGCCACCCAGCGAGCCGCGCCCAAGTCCTCGAGGAGGACGGCGAACCAGCTCGCGAGTGCGTGCTCGCCGTACATGCCGAGCCCGAGACTCGCGGCCGTGATCCCGAGCTGCGCGGTGGCGATGAAGCGGTCCTGGCGACGCGGGTCGCTCAGGATGCCGCGCACCACGATCGATGCGCGGTTGCCGCGCCGCGCACCATGCTCGATCTCGGCCCGCGAGACGCCGACGATCGCGAACTCCGCGGCGACGAAGAGTCCGTTCAGCGCGATCAGGACCACGATGATGACCAGAGGCACCACGATCTCGACGATCACCGCTCTTCCTCCGAGCCTTCGGCCTCCTCCTCGAACGGCCCGACGACAATGCTGTCGAGGACGGTCCGGCGCACCCGCTCGATCTCGACCGGCACGCCGTCGATCACGATCCGCTCACCGGGATCGGGCACGTAGCCGAGCCGCTCCACGATCAGACCGCCCACCGTGTGCGCCTCGCCCTCCCACTCTGTGCCGATCCACGGCTCCACCTCGTCGCGCCGCATCGCACCGGGCAGGCGCACGCGACCATCCGGAAGACGCTCCGGCTGCCTCTCCTCGTGCTTGAACTCGTCGGCCAGCCCACCGAAGATCTCGTCCAGGATGTCACCCAACGTGACCAGCCCTGCGGTGCCGCCGAACTCGTCCACGACCACGGCCATGTACTGCCTTCCCTCGCGCAGGCGCTCGAGTGCGCGTTCGGCACTCAGCCCCTCGGGGATGAAAGGGATCGGGCGCATGAGCTCCCGGGCATCCGCCTTCCCGTCGAGCGCCTGGACCGCGAGTTCTCGGATGTGCAGCATCCCGACGATCCGGTCGAGCGACTCCTCGTAGACCGGCAGGCGGGTGTAGGGACTCTCCGCGGCGATACGGACCAGCTCGTCGAAGGGAGTGTCGATCTCGACACCCTGGATCCGGACCCGCGGCACCATGATCTCCTCGACCTGCGTCACGCCGAGGTGCAGTGCGCGCCTGAGCCGCAGGTGCTCGTCCGGCTCGAGGAGCCCGCCCTTCCGGCTCTCGGCGATCAGGTAATCGATCTCCTCCGGCTGATGGATGTGCCGGTGGCCCGTGTCCTGGAAGCCCAGCAGGCGCAGGATCGCCACGCCGCTGCCGTTCAGCACCACGATGAACCACGACAGCAGTCGCAGCGACCACTGCATCGGCAGTACGGTGTAGCGCGCGACCGCCGTCGGGAACTGCAGCGCGACCGACTTCGGTATCAGCTCGCCCAGCACCATCTGCAGCCCGGTCAGCGCCAGCAGGATCACCGTCGCCGAGGCCGACACCGCGGCCACGGGCTGCATCCCGCCCAGCCGCTGGAAGAGCGGCGCGATCACAGGCTGCAGCGCGGCCTGTCCGTAGGCGCCCAGGATCAGGCTCGAGAGCGTGATCCCGATCTGGCAGGCGGCGATGTAGTGGTCCAGGCGGTGCGAGTCCTCGAGCGTCGGCAGGAGCATCCGGGCGAGACGGTCGCCGTCCTCGGCCTGCTGCTGGATGCGGCTCCGCCGCACGCTCACCGCGGCGAACTCCGCGGCGACGTACAGCGCATTGATCACGATGAGGACCACGATGACGGCGAGGGTGACGATCATCAGCCGCCCCTCACGCAATTCGTGGACGCAAGTATCCGGCCCGGGGCGGACGGTCGCCACGCGATCCGTTGAATCGCGGCGCCGCGCCCGGAGCCATCAATGGTGCCTTCGCACCTCGGGATCCCGAGTTTCACGAGGACATCGGACGAGATGATGCTCCGGAGCCCTCCACCTCGCCTCCCCGCTTCGCACCACGCGATCCGGGCGGGCGAGATGTTCGCCAGGGCCTGCCGGAGCCATCGAGATGGGGGCTGGTCGGTCACGGCGCCAATTTACCCCAACCGACGCCGTATGCAAAGCCCGACCCCGGTCCCGACCCCGAAAGGCCCCGCCAGAGTCGGGCTAGAAGTGGATTCGGCATCGGGAGCCCAAACTCCCGATGCCGAATCCCCCTGGGTCCCGCCCACTGACTACCGACTACTGACTACCGACCACTGACCACTGACTACTGCCCACTCCCGTCCCGGAATGGGACGGCAAGTGTTACCCCGTATCGGATTCTGGCGCGCAG
>CALKIP010000192.1 GCA_937995995.1 uncultured bacterium | reverse complement strand
GGGAACCCCACGTCCACACGATTGCCCGATTGACGAGCATGTCGTGACCACGCGGATCTGCGTTGGGTTGCCGGATCGGCTCGGCCCGGGTATATCGCCCGCATGCTCGACGAAAGGACCCAAGTGCTTCTCGCGGCGCTACGGGCGCGTGGGGTGCATCGCATTCGCCGTATCCGTTTCAAGCGCAATCGCACGCGGCTGCTCTCCGTCTCTCGCGACGGCGCCACGCTGCACCTCGACGAAGCGTTCGATGCGGCGCCCATGGTGGTGGTCGATGCCATCGCCGCCTTGCTGAGTGCGCGGCGCGGCTCGCCGGCGTATCGCGCGGCGGTGGCCGTGCTGCGGGAGTGGGGCGGGCCGCGGCAGGCGGTGCGGCACGTCGGCGGAGCCGGGAACGGCAAGGGCGGAGCGCCTGCGGCGAGCGGGCGTGGGGTGGGGCAGGGGGCACGCGCGGCGGCGCCCGACACGTCGCCGGCGCCAGTCCCGCCGCGTCCTTCGGCATGCTGCGCCACGCCCGCCCAGCGACACTTCCTGCGAGAAGCGTATCGCCGTCTGAATGAAGAGCTCTTCGGCGGGCAGTTGCCTGCCGAGGTGCCGCTGCGATTGAGCCGGCGGATGACGCGGCGGCTCGGCCACGTGCGCTATTACCGGCGTGTCGACGGGGTCCGGGAGGTGATCGAGATCGCGCTCAACCCGGATCTCATGCTGAAGGGCAACGAGGCCGAGCTCCGCGCCACGCTGCTGCACGAGATGGCCCATGTCGAGGCCTGGCTGGTCCACGGCGACCACGGTCACGGCGCGGCATGGAAGCGCATCGCGCGTAGGGTCGGGTGCGAGCCGCGGGCGTGTACGCGGGCACCGGTGCTCCGCCGCCGTCCGGGTGCGGCCCCGCCGACGCGTGTGCCGGCGCTGCCGGCCTGAGTCCACGCCACCCACCAGGGGCTCGGCGGTCTGCCGTGGCCTATCTCCTTTATCCGGAGGACGCCGTGTGGCTAACGTCCCTCGGTCCGCAGCAGGAGCAGTGGCGAGGACGCGCCTCGCAGCACCTTGTCGGCCACGCTACCGAGCACCAGCCGTACCACTCCGCCGCGCCCGTGCGTGGCCATGGCGATCAGATCGACGTCCAACCGGTCCGCCTCCTCGAGGATCGCGACCGCCGGCTGGCCGTGTGTGACGACCCGCGTCGAGATGTCCACGCGCTTGCCTCGCATGCGCTCCGCGACCCTTCTCAGGTATGCCTCCGATTCCGCCGTGCGTTGCTCCACATCCGTATGGTCGAACGGGACCGCCAACTCGCCGGCGAAGTGATCGGCAGGCGTCGTCGGCAGCACGACCTGGAGGAGCCGGACCTGGATACCTGCGGGCCCGGCCACCGAGAGCGCGGCCGGAATCATCGCCTCCGCGGCCTCGGAGCCATCCAGCGGAATCAGCACGCAACGGAACGCGCCGCCCCGAAGCCGTGCGGGCGGGGTCCGTTCGGGTCGGATCAGGAGGACCGGGCGGTGGGTCAGGCGGACCAGCCCGTCGGCCACGCTGCCGAGCCAGGCCCGGCTGATCCCGCTGCGGCCGTGTGTGGTCATGACGATCAGGTCGGCATCGACCTCCTGGGCGTGACGGTCGATCGACTCCACGACCGGTCCATCCAGGAGCGTGGGCGAGGTGGCGACGTCGTGTTCCTCTGCCGTACGCGACGCCAGCCGCTCCAAGTACGTCGTCGCCTCCTCCCGCAACGCGTGTTCGTGCTCTGCATCGACCGGCGTCGATCCGCCGAACGGGAGCAGTCCCGCGGGGACGTGGACGCGGGTGAGGCAGAGCGTCGCGCCCGTCCGTCGCGCGATGCTCGCGGCGGTCGGCAGCGCCTGTTCGCTGAACGTCGAGCCATCCAACGGGACGAGTATCGAGTGGATCATGCGCCCCTCCCCGGGCGTAGCACCGAAGTGGCCGCCGTGGGCGGCTCACGCGCATCCGGCCACGTCCGCCAGTGTTGCGGCCGTCCCTTGCCGCCGCAGGCGGGCGGCCCGTGGGGGCGGCGCCACCGGCGGCTGGATGCCTGGTGGGATGCGAAAGCAGGTCCGGTGCCGCGAGGGCGTTGCGCCACGCCCGAGCGCGTTTCATTTTGCCGCGCTCGTTAGGCGTTTTTCAATCTCGACGACGGAAGTATGACAACCATCGTGGCCCTCGTGCTGGCCCTCGTGCCGAAGTTCGGACCGACCGGGGGCGCGGCGACGTTTCCCGACCTCTCGCCCGGAGTGTCGTGGGAGCTCGCGGAGCACCGCGCCCGCACGATCTCCGAGTTGCGCTACGAGATCCGTCTGTCGGTCCCTCGGGAAAGGACGGCGCCGATCCTCGGCCACGAGCGGGTGCGGCTGCACCTGAGCGATGCGAGCTCGCCGCTCGTGCTCGACTTCCGTCAGCCCGCGGAACACATCCAGGAAGTCCGGGTCGGGGCCGAGCCCGTCGACTACGACGTCGTCAACGGGCACATCGTCGTGCCGGCCGCGGCGCTGCGCGAGGGTGAGAACACACTCGAGATCGCCTTCGTGGCCGGTGACGAGGCGCTCAACCGCAGCGACGATTTCCTCTATGCCCTTTTCGTCCCCGACCGGGCATCGCAAACCTTCCCATCCTTCGACCAGCCGAATCTGAAGGCGCGCTTCAAGCTCGTGCTGGAGACGCCCGCGGAGTGGAAGGCCGTCTCGAACGGCCGCCTCGACGAGCGCGACGACGAGGGTGATCGGGCGACGTGGGTGTTCGACGAAACACGACCGATCAGCACCTATCTCTTCACCTTCGCGGCCGGGGACTTCCAGGTCGAGCGGGCCGTGCGGGCCGGGCGCGAATTTCACATGTATCACCGGGAGACGGACGAGGAGAAGCTCGCCCGCAACCGTGATGAGATCTTCGATCTCCACGTCCGGGCGCTCGAGTGGCTCGAGACGTACACGGCCCGGCGCTACCCGTTCGAGAAGTTCGACTTCGTGCTGATCCCGTCCTTCCAGTTTGGCGGGATGGAGCACCCTGGCGCGGTGTTCTACAACGCGTCGAGCCTGCTGCTGGACGAGTCGGCCACGCAGGCCCAGCGGCTCGGCCGCGCGAGTTTGATCGCGCACGAGACCGCGCACATGTGGTTCGGCGATCTCGTCACCATGAACTGGTTCGACGACGTGTGGACCAAGGAGGTCTTCGCCAACTTCATGGCGGCGAAGATCGTGAACCCGGCCTTCCCGGAGCTCGACCACGAGCTGCGCTTCCTGCACGCGCATTACCCGGCGGCGTACGCGGTGGACCGCACGAAGGGGGCGAACCCGATCCGGCAGCCGCTCGAGAATTTGAACGACGCCGGCTCGCTCTACGGCGCGATCATCTATCAGAAGGCGCCGATCGTCATGCGCAACCTCGAGAGGCTGGTCGGGGAGACGGTGCTCCGCGAAGGGCTGCGCGAGTACCTCTCGGCCTTCGCCTACGGCAACGCGTCGTGGCCCGAGCTGATCGAGATCCTGGACCGACGCTCGCCCGAGGACCTCGCGGCGTGGAGCGCCACGTGGGTCGAGGAGCCAGGCCGGCCGACCATCGTGACCGAGCTGGAGACCCGGGACGGACGCATCGCCTCACTCTCCTTCGTACAGATCGACCCCCACGGGGAGGCACGGAGCTGGGCGCAGCGGCTCGATGTGCTCCTGGCCTACCCGGACACGACGCGCGTACTGCCGATCCAAATCCGTGGGCCCATCACCTCGGTCGACGAGGCGACGGGTCTGCCCGCGCCCGACTTCGTCCTCGCCAACGGTCGCGGCGTCGGCTACGGCCGCTTCGCCCTCGATCCCCACAGCTTGCGGCACCTGCGGCGTCACCTGCCGTCACTTCGCGATCCGATCGCACGTGGCGTGGCGTGGATCACCCTGTGGGACGAGATGCTGGATGGTCGCGTTACGCCCGCCGACCTGCTCGACCTGGCCGCGCGGTCACTGGAGACCGAAACCGACGAGCAGAACGTGCAACGCATCGTCGGCTACCTGACCGAGGCCTACTGGCGCTTCCTCGACGCCGGCGAGCGCGAGAGGCGCGCGCCCGAGGTCGAGGCGCTGTTCTGGCGCCACCTCGAGCGCGCCACGACACAGAGCCGCCGCTCGCTCTACTTCCGGGCCTACCGCTCCGTCGCACTGACACCGGCCGGCATCCGCAGGCTCACCCGAATCTGGCGGAAGGATATGAAAATCCCCGGCCTCGAGCTGGGCGAGAGCGACTACACCCTACTCGCCCAGGAGCTCGCGGTCCGTGAGGTCGACGGCTGGAGCGAGATCCTCGAGGAGCAGCGCGGTCGTATCG
>CALKIP010000191.1 GCA_937995995.1 uncultured bacterium | reverse complement strand
CGCCGATGGCGGGAGCGTGCGGCGCGGTCGATGTGTGGCCCGCCGCCGAGGTCTGGGTGTCCCGACTCTGTCGGACGTGAGGGAGGGACTGATCGCGACGGGCCCGGTCCACGATGCGGCGGACCCCGTGGCGGTGACAGTGCGCCACGTCGAGACGGGGCACAAGCTGGGCATAGCCACGGACCTCGGCCGCCCGACCGTCTCCGTGCGCCATGAGCTTTCGGGGTGCGACCTCCTGATCCTCGAGGCCAACCACGACGAGGCGATGCTCTGGGACGGACCCTATCCCTGGTCGGTCAAGCAGCGCATTGCCTCGAGTCACGGCCACCTCTCCAACCATGCGGCCGCAGAATTGGCATGCGACCTCCACCATCCCGGACTGGGCGCGGTAGTACTCGCGCACCTGAGCGAACACTGCAACTCTGGCGAGCTGGCGCGTGAGGTCGTGGGCGAGGCGTTGGAGGCGACCGGCTTCGATGGGCCGCTCATCGTCGCCGGCCAGGACGAGCCGATCGAGCCCTTGCACATCGACGCACTGCGACGGCGCACGGGCCCGGAGCAACTCACGCTCCTCTGACGGCTCACCGTATCTTGGATGAAAGAGGGGCGCGGCCGCATTCGGCCGCGCCCCTCTTCGCGTTCCCACTGCGCTCAGCCGAACTTACAGGCCGAACAATCGAAGGAAATCGTTGGCGATCGCCCAGACCATGAGCGCCACCACGAGTACGAAGCCGACCTGCGTGAAGCGCATTCGTTGCTCGAAGGAGAGCGCTTTCCCACGCACCGCCTCGATGGCCAGGAACATCAGGTGGCCTCCATCCAGCACGGGGATCGGCAGCAGATTGAGCACCGCCAGGTTCACTGAGAAGAGCGCCATGAAATTCAAGAACGCCTGGAGCCCCGCCCGGGCGACCTCGCCGCTGATCTGCCCGATCAGGATCGGCCCGCCGAGGGAGCGTGGCGAGACGTCGCCGGTTACGAGATCCACGAGCGAGTTGACGATCAGCGCGATGATCTCACCGGTCCTCGTGAACCCGTAGGCGATGGCTCCGAGGAGGCCCGGCTCTTCGTGCTCGATGTACACCGCGGCGCCGATCTGACCGATGACCTCACTCTCGCCATCGGGAAGTTCGATCGTCTGGGATGCGGGGACGACCGGGATGGCGAGCGACTGTCCATCGCGCTCGACGGTGAGGTCCATCCGCTGGCCCGGATGGGCCCGGATCACCTTTACCAACGCACCCCAGTGATCGACCGGCTCACCATTGACGGCGAGGACGCGGTCTCCCGGCTGGAGCCCGGCCTCGGCGGCAGGCCGCCCCTCCATCACATCGCCGATCACTGCCGGATGTACCGGACCGAGCATACCGATCAGCATGGCCCGAGCCGTATCGTTGGCGGGCATGTCGATCGTGACCGGCGCCGCCTGCTCGAAGCTCAACGTGACCGGTCCGCGACCGGCGGTGAGGAGCGCGGTCTGGAAATCGCCGAAGTCCTCGATCTCACGGTTGTCCACCGCAATGACGCGAGTCCCCGCAGGCACGGCGGCGAGCGCCTCGGCTCCGGCCGGCAGCTCGGCCACCGACAGCTCAGGAAGCCGCGCCTCGGGCTCGACCTCCACCCCCCAGACCAGGGCGCTGCCCGCAAAGATCACGACGGCGAATAGGAAATTCATCAGCACGCCGGCCGAGATCACGAGCGTGCGCGCCGCCAGGGACTTCGATTCGAAGTCCCGCGAACGCTGGGTCGCACTGGAACGCTCCTCCTGTACCAGCCCCAGATCGCTTGCGCCCGCCACGCCGGTCGCTCGGTCCTGGTCCCCGGCCTCGTCGCCCACGTGCACCCGTTCTGCGGGCCCGCCTTCGATGGCCTCCATCTCTTCCATCCCGGCCATCTTGACGTAGCCGCCGAGGGGAAGCCAGGAAATCACGTACTCGGTCTCGCCGCGCCGAAAACCGACCATCTTGGGGCCGAGTCCGATCGAGAAGCGAGGCACCTCGATGTCGACCATCTTCGCCGTCACGAAATGGCCGAGTTCGTGGATGAAGATCAGAACGCCAAGGACGACGATCGTCGCCAGAATCGTTGTCAGCATCACCGCTCCAGCAGAAACTTACGGGCCTGCGCACGAGCCGACCTGTCGGCCTCGAGGACCGCCGACAGGGAGTCCGCCGGTCTCGGCTCGTGTGCTTCCAGTACGCGCTCGATCAGCTCCGCGATGCCCGGAAACGGCAAGTCTCCGGCCAGAAACGCGGCAACCGCAACCTCGTTCGCAGCGTTGAACACCGCAGGGGCGACGCCGCCTTGGCGCCCGGCCGCAATTCCCAGCCCGAATGCAGGAAAGCGCGCCGTATCCACCGCCTCGAACGAGAGCGTCCCGGCCGCGACCGGATCGAAACGCGTGCCGTCGTCAGGGATCCGTTCCGGATAGCTCAGGGCGTACAGGATCGGGAGTTCCATGGTCGGGAACCCCATCTGCGCAAGCACCGATCCGTCCGTAAATTCCACCATGGAGTGGATGATCGACTGCGGATGCACGACGGCGTCGATTCGATCGTACTCCACAGCGAAGAGAAAGTGCGCCTCGATGACTTCGAGCGCTTTGTTGACGAGCGTGGCCGAGTCGATCGTGATCTTGGCGCCCATCTCCCACGTGGGGTGCCGCAGCGCCTGATCGGGAGTGACGTTCTGCAGGGCGTCCGCGGTCCAATCGCGGAACGGACCGCCCGATGCCGTGAGGATCAGCCGCCGCACATCGCCGCGATCCGCGCCGGCCAGGCATTGGAGGATCGCGCTGTGCTCGCTGTCCACGGGCACCAACTCGCCGCCGCCGGTGCGAAGGGCATCGAGGACCAGCGGGCCGCCCACCACCAGCGACTCCTTGTTCGCAAGCGCCAGTCGTTTGCCCGCGTTGAGCGCGGCGAGGGTCGCTTCCAGCCCTGCCGCGCCGACGACGGCGTTGATCACGACATCGACGTCCGGGTGCGTCGCCGCCTCGATAAGGGCCTCCCGGCCCCCGCACCAGGTGCATCCAGGGTCCGGATCCAACCGTTCTAGGGCCTCGTCTTCGACCAGCACCGCCAGCTTCGGGCGGTAGCGCGCGACCTGCATTTCGAGCGCGGCCCCGCTCCGATGCGCAGTCAACGCGACTACATGAAAGCGGTCCGGATGTCGATCGATGACCGCGAGTGCACTCGTCCCGATCGAGCCGGTCGATCCGAGGATCGCCACACCAATACTCAAATCAGACCTCCACTCCGTCCCAGAAGCACCGCCATGTAGCCGTACGCCACCGGAAGGGTGAAGAAAAGTGCGTCGAATCGGTCCAGCACACCGCCATGTCCCGGGAGCAGGTGCCCCGAGTCCTTGACTCCTGCCTCCCGCTTGAAGACCGATTCCACCAGATCGCCCACCTGAGCGGTGATCGCGATGAGCCCGCCGCCGAGTGCCCCTTCGATGAGGCCGACCGGCAGGTCGTACCAGCCCTCGAGGACGACCCATGAGAAGATCGCACCCACGACGACCGCGCCGATCACGCCGGCCACGGCACCCACGACCGTCTTCCCGGGACTGACCTTCGGGATCAGCTTCCGCCGCCCCCACGCCCGCCCGGCGAAGTACGCACAGCTGTCGTTGATCCAGGTGAGACCGACGGCAAAGACGACGAGCGACGTTCCCGCCCACGCCTCCGTCGCGAGCAGCGCGGGCGCGCCAGCCATCGACAGCACGGCTCCAGCCGTCAACTCGTGCCGCAGGAACAGTGCGTGGGAGAGGGTCCAACCCGTGAAGAACGCGCCAAAGATCGTTACCGCGATGGCGAAAAGCGGCTGCCCCTCCACACCTCGCGCCCACACCGCGGCGCCGGAGGTCACCAGGAGGAAGATCATCGCGAGCGCGACCCACAGCGGGGACACGTCTCCTGCCGTGAGCCTGCCCGCCGCCACGAGAACGAAGACCGCGGCGGTGAGCGCACCCACGGCCGCGAACGGCTCGACTCCCCTAAGGCGTGAGAGTCGATACAGTTCCAGAGCGGCACCCACGGCGACCAGCGCAAGCAGCGCTCCGAAGATCCAGCCACCCACGTGAATCACTGCCACGGCCACCGGGATCCCGATGGCCGCCACGGCGACTCGCTGGGCCAATTCGCTTCCAGGCATGTTTCTAGACCGCCGTGACCCGCCCGAAGCGACGCTCCCGCTTCTGGTAGTCCTCGATGGCGGCGAATAGGTCCTCGCGCCGAAAATCGGGCCACAGGACCGGGGAGAGATACAACTCGGTGTAGGCGAGTTGCCAGAGCATGAAGTTGCTGATGCGCTGCTCGCCGGATGTCCGGATCAGGAGATCGGGATCGGGTAGGTCCGCCGTGAAGAGCTCGGCAGCGATCGCGGCCTCGTCCAGAGAATCCACCGAGCGCTCGCCGCTGGCCACCTGACGAGCCAGTTGCTGGAGCGCCCGGACCAACTCTGCCCGCCCACTGTAGCTGACCATCAGGTTCAGGCGCAGCGTGCAGCCACCCTTCGTGGCCTCCTCCATCGCAGCGACCGCCGCCTGGGCACGCGCCGGCAGGCGAGCGGTATCGCCGAGCACACGTACCTCGATGCCGCGCTCACGCAACTCGGCACGCTCACGGAGCAGGTAGTAGTGCAGCAGCCGCATCAGTGCCCGGATCTCCGGGCGCGGTCGGTTCCAGTTCTCCTGGGAAAAAGCGTACAGCGTCAGAACCCCGACGCCCGCCTCGACGGCACCCTCCACCGCCTCCCTGACGGAGGCCATGCCGGCAGCGTGCCCACGATAGCGAGGAAGGCCGCGAGCTCGCGCCCAGCGGCCGTTTCCATCCATGATGATCGCGATATGGGTCGGAACGTTTCCGCCCAACTTGATGCGGTTGAGAAGATCGCGAGGCATGCGAGGAGTCAGACCTCCATGACCTCCTGCTCCTTGGCCTCAAGGAGCTTGTCGATCCGGCCGATGTACTCGTCCGTCAATTTCTGGATCTCATCCATTTGACGGCGCGCCTCATCCTCGCCGATCTCGTGCTCCTGCTGCCGGCGCTTGATCTCCTTGTTCGCTTCCTGACGCGCATGGCGTACGCCGATCCGGCCATCTTCGGCCTGCTTGTGGAGCAGGCGAACCATGTCCTTGCGCCGCTCCTCCGTCAGCGGCGGGATCGGCACCCGAATCACGTTCCCATCATTCGATGGGTTCAGGCCGAGTCCCGAAGTCATGATGGCCTTCTCGATCTCGGCGAGCAGCGATTTGTCCCATGGCTGGATCACCAACATGCGCGGTTCCGGCGCGCTCACCGTGCCGACCTGGTTCAGCGGCATCTTGCTGCCGTACGCATCGACCCGAACCATCTCGAGCAGCGCGGGCGACGCCTTGCCCGTACGCACCGATGAAAACTCCCGGCGCGTGGCCTCCACGGCCTTCTCCATCTGGGCCCGCGCTTCCCTTGTCGTTGGCATCGATCCTCCCCCCTCCGGGTCTACCCTGGTTGTCGCGAGTCGCAAGATAACGGGGACGGATTCAGGTCACCAGCGTCCCCACCGCTTCGCCGCGGATCGCGGCGCCGATCGAGCCGGGACGCTGGATGTTCAGCACCACGATCGGGAGATCGTTGTCCTTGCAGAGAGAAACCGCCGCGGTGTCCATGACGCCGAGTTCCTGCGTGACGACCTCCATGAAGGAGAGGCGAGGAATGAATTTGGCCGTCGGATCCTTCGCCGGATCCGCACTGTAGACTCCCTCGACCTTCGTCGCCTTGATGATGACGTCGGCCTCCATCTCGATCGCGCGCAGCACCGCGGCCGTATCCGTCGAGAAGTACGGGTTGCCCGTACCACCGGCGAAGATCACGACGCGGCCCTTCTCGAGATGCCGCAGTGCGCGGCGCCGGATGTAGGGCTCCGCGAGCTCCTCCATCCGGATCGCCGTCATGACACGCGTCTCGACCTGCTTGCGCTCGAGCAGATCCTGCAGTGCGAGCGCGTTGATGATCGTGGCCAGCATGCCCATGTAGTCGGCATTGACCCGATCCATCCCCTGCTGGCTCGCCTGCGTGCCGCGTACGATGTTCCCACCGCCGATCACGAGGCCGAGTGCGACGCCCATCTCGTGCACGGCCTTGATCTCGTCGGTCAACCGATCGACGACCCGCGGCGCGATCCCGAAACCCTGCTCACCGGCGAGCGCCTCCCCACTCAACTTCAGCAGGACTCGCCGGTACCGTAGCTCGTCACTCTTCACCACTTCTCTCGTACCGTCCTCGGGTGAACGCACGCGGACCTCCACGCCTGGATCACTCGCCAAGCGCGAACCGTGCGAAGCGACGAACCACGATGTTCTCGCCCGTCTTCGCCGAAACTTCCGTGATCAGTTGGCCGACCGTCTTGTCCGGATCCTTCACGTAGGCCTGGTCGAGCAGCGTGTTGTCCTGGTAGAATCGCTTCAGCTTGCCCTCGACGATCTTGTCCCACAGGTTTTCCGGCTTGCCCTCCGCCTTCACCTGCTCACGGAACACAGCACGCTCCCGTTCGATCACATCCTCGGGAATCTCTTCGGCAGAGATCGCCAGCGGGTTGGCCGCGGCGATGTGCATCGCCAGGTCACGGACCAGCCCCTGAAAATCCTCGGTCCGCGCCACGAAGTCCGTCTCGCAGTTCACTTCGATCAGGACGCCGATCTTGCCACCCATGTGGATGTAGCTTTCGATCGCACCCTCGCGCGTCTCGCGGCCGGCCCGCTTCGCCGCCTTCGCCGCGCCCTTCGCACGGAGAACGTCGACCGCCGCCTCGATGTTGCCGTCCGTCTCCTCGAGTGCCCTCTTGCACTCGAGCATCCCCGCACCCGTACGCTCGCGGAGTTCCTTAACCTGCGCTGCCGTGATCGCCATTGTTCCCATCCTCTTCGTTCTCGTGCCGCGAACGCTCCCGCGCCCCGACCACGTCACTTGCTCAGGACCGCTCGCCCGACGCTGCATTTGCGAAAAAGCGCCGCAGGGCTGCCAGGCTGCAGCGCTGCAGCGCTTCCTGGCGCTGAGCGGTCGGCCAAATCGCCGGCGGCGAGGAGTCAGGCCTCCTCCCCGCCCGCCTCCTCCTCGCCCGTGCGCAGATTCGCAATCACCTCCGGCCGCGGACGACGCTTGCGCCGCGGACGACGCCGCGGACGACGGTCCTCCTCGTCCTGCGCCATACCCGTCTCCGACGAGTAGGTCACCGCCTCTGCCTCGGCAGCGCGACGACGTGCCTCCGGTGGAAGCTCACGGGTCGCCGCCTCGATCGTGTCTGCGATCGCTCCCGTGATCAGCGAAACCGACCGAATCGCATCGTCATTGCCCGGGATCGGGTAATCGATCACGTCCGGGTCTGCGTTCGTGTCCGCGATCGCGATCACCGGAATGCCCAGCTTGTTCGCCTCGCGGATCGCGATCGTCTCCTTCTTCGCGTCCACGACGAACATCGCACCCGGCAGACGGCCCATGTCCTTCACGCCCGCCAGGTACTTGTCCAGCTTCTCGCGCTCGCGATCCAGAAGCAGACGCTCCTTCTTCGTGTAGAACTCGAAGGAGCCCTCCTCGATCCCGCGCTCCAGATCCTTCAGGCGCCGAATCTGACGCTTGATCGTCTGGAAGTTCGTCAGCATCCCCCCGAGCCAGCGCTCTGTGACGTAGAGCGCACCGGAGCGCTGCGCCTCCTGCTCGATGATCGGCCGAAGCTGACGCTTCGTGCAAACGAAGAGCACGCGGTCGCCCTGCAGCGTGACCTCACGGACCACCTGCTGAGCCTCACGCAGGAGTTGCTGCGTCTTCTTTAGATCGATGATGTAGATCCCGTTGCGCTCCGCGAAGATGTAACGACGCATACACGCGCAT
>CALKIP010000190.1 GCA_937995995.1 uncultured bacterium | reverse complement strand
CGAGCTCGCAGCATGGGGCATGGCCGATCCGGGCGAGCTGCGCTGGCTGGACGCGCCTCCGGCATCGGCGTTCGCCCAGGCGCGCGAGCTGCTCGAGTGGCTGGGCGCGCTCGACGCGGATGGCGCGATCACCGAGCACGGCCGGCGCATGGCGGCCCTCGGGCTGCACCCGCGCCTGGCCCACATGGTGCTGCGCGGCGTCGAGCTGGGCCACGGCACCGTCGCCTGCGATCTGGCGGCGCTCCTCGGCGGGCGCGACATCCTGCGCCGGGGCGATGGCCCGGCCGACGCCGACGTGCGGCTCAGGCTCGAGGCGCTGCACGAGGCGCGCAGGACTCGTCACACCCCGGCGTGGTTTCGCGGCCACGACGTGCACGCCGGCGGGTCCGTGCACGCGATGCGCGAATCGGCGCACTGGCGCCGTGAGCTGGACCTGCCGCTCGAGGCGGGCGACGTCGATGCCGCGGGCCTCCTGCTGGCCCATGCCTACCCGGACCGCATTGCACGTCGGCGGCCGGGTCGCGCCACGCGCTACCTGCTGGCCAACGGCCGCGGCGCCACGCTGGTGGACGAGGATCCGCTCGCGCACGAGGAGTGGATCGTGGCCGTCGATCTGAACGACGTCGGGAGCGAGAGCCGCGTCTTCCTGGCCGCACCGGTCGAGGGCGAAGCGCTGATGGCGCATTTCCACGAGCGGATCCGTCGCGAGGAGGTGGTGGCGTGGGATGCGGGGGCGCGGGCGGTGCGGGCGCGCAGGACGGAGCGGCTCGGCGCGATCGAAGTGCGTGAGGCGACGCTCCCCGATCCGGATCCCGACGCGGTCGTGGCCGCACTTCTCGAGGCGGTGCGCGACGAAGGACTTCGGCTGCTGCCGTGGAACGGAGCGGCGGTTCGACTGCGGCAACGGCTCGCCTTCCTGCACCGCGTCGACGCCGAATGGCCCGACGTCTCCGACGAGGCGCTCCTCGCCGGTCTCGAGGAGTGGCTCGCGCCGTACCTCTACGGGATCAGGAACGAAGCCGATCTCCAGCGGCTGGAGTTGACGACGATCCTGGAGGGACTGCTGGGGTGGGAGCGGAAGCAGCGCCTCGATGCCTGGGCACCGGACCGGATCGAGGTGCCGAGTGGCTCGAAGATCCGCGTCGACTACACGGATCCCGAAGCGCCGGTCCTCGCGGTGCGGCTGCAGGAGGTCTTCGGTCTGCACGAGACGCCGCGCATCGCCGGCGGGCGGGTGCCACTCACGATGCACCTGCTCTCACCCGCGATGCGGCCGGTCCAGGTCACGCAGGACCTGGCCAGCTTCTGGCGTTCGACCTATTTCGAGGTGAAGAAGGATCTAAAGGGCCGCTACCCGAAGCACTACTGGCCGGACGACCCACTCGAGGCCGTAGCCACTCGGCACGTACGGCCGCGCGGATAGCGGGGGCGAGCGCTCCATTGCGTGGATCGCGCCACCGGCTCCATGACCAGGTGAGGGGCGTCAGTACCCGTGCCGCCCCAATCTCCGCTCCGCCTCTCGGAGGCGCCGCTCGTCGCGTTCGCGGCGCTTCGCGTCGCGGGCGCTCTCGCCGGGCAGGCGCACCTTGATCTCCATGCCGCCCATGAGGGTGAATCCGCGAATCCGCAGCACCGGCTGGTCCGGGGAGGTGGGTGCGGAGGCGTTGCCGATCTGGTCGAAGCCGCCCGCGATCGCGACCCCGTCGCTGTCGACGGCGAGGCCGGGCGGGACGAGGATCTCGACACCGCCCATGACAGCGCAGACCGTGAGCTCGGTCACGCCCGGCGGCAGCTCGGCCTCGCGGAAGTCGAGCTCGACGCCGCCCCATAGGGTGTAGACGAGGGTGCGCTGCGCGGGGGCCCAGCGGCCCTTGCGGGTCGCGCCGCCCATGATGGCGACGACGTAGCCGCGCTCGGCCCGCTCGACAGCCGCACCCGGCGCCGACTCGCCCGCAGGAGCCGGCGCGGACGACGGCCTCCCGAGCTCGGGGAGGTCCTCGAGCAGGCGCGCCAGATCGTCGATGTTGCTGGCGCGGTGCGCGAGATCGACGCGCCGCTCGAACTCGTCGACCGTGAGGGCGTCGTTCGCGAAGTGGCGGCAAAGCGCATCGATGGTATGCTCGCGTCGCTCTCGCACCGTGACGGGGACGCGGCTCGGAGTATCGCTCATCGTCGGAAGGAGTCGGGGATACTGCTACCGGGTTCAGCCGTCGGCCCTTTGTGCCGACACTTGCAAGCTAGGAAATCACGCCACGCCGCGCCAGCATGGTCAAACTCGCCCGTGCGACGTTGACAGCATCGGCGCTCGTGGCCATTTTGGCAGCCCTCCCCGACTGACTCTTTGATGGTCCGATGCATTCGATAACCGGCTTCCTCTATCGGATCCAGGTAATGATCCTCACCGCCTTCCTTATGCTGGTGGGCGGGATGGTCCCCTTGTGGTTTCTGGGCGCGTGGTCGTTGAACGAGTTCGCAGATCAGGTGTCCGGCCGCATCGACGTCCTCTACGAGAGCGCGAACCTGGGCACACGTCTGCAGGCGACGATCCTGGATCAGATCGCACAAGGCGAGCGCTACCTGGCGGGCGGGAACCGAGGCGGGAACGCCGGCGATTTCCTGCGAACCGGCCTCGAGGCGCACGAACTCCACGCCCGCTTCACCAAGCTGCCCGGGCTGTCGACCGTGGAGCACGTGCAGCTCGCGCAGATCGAGGATCTGCACTCGCAACTCGAGGTGCGCTACGCGATGGCGCACGCGCTTCGCGATCTGAACCGGCCGACGCAGGCGCTCGCGATGCTGGCGGGGACGGACCAGGCGCTGGACCAACTCCGTGAGGGGATCCAACGCCTCACCGCGGGCGAGATGGCGAAGGTCTCGGCGGCGGCCGATGCGGTGCGCAGCGATGCGACGAAGCAGCAGCCGATCCTGCTCGTCGTCCTCCTGATCACCATCGTGATCAGTGCCGGGATCATCTTCCGCACCAATCGCGCGATCAACGCGCCGCTTCGTCGCCTGGTCCTGGCGGCGAACCAGTTCGGCACGGGTGATCTGAACGTGCAGGTCAGCGGCCGCATGCCCCAGGAGTTCAATGTCCTGGCGGGTGCGTTCACCGGGATGGCCGAGCGGCTGCGCATGGTCGTGGGCGAGACGGTGACGACGGCGGAGCAGATCAGCGCATCGGCATCCGACCTCTCGAGCATCTCGGAGCAGGTGGCCGCCTCCAGCGGAGAGGTCTCGACTGCGATGGTCGAGATCACGTCCGGCGCCGAGCGGCAGGTCGAGGGGCTCAAGTCGGTCGAGGTCGCGCTCGACGACATCCGGCGCCGTGCGGTCGAGGCGCAGGAGACGTCGGACTGGATGGACGGGCTGAGCGAGCAGATCCGTCAGCTCGCCGAAACGCGGCAGCGCGACATCCGCGAGGCGCTCGAGATGCTTCTCGAGGTCCGTGAGGTCGTCGAGGCGTCCGGCAGGGAAGTGCATACCCTGGACGAGGCCTCGGAGAAGATCACGGACTTCGTCGAGACGATCCAGGGGATCGCGAGCCAGACGAACCTGCTCGCGCTGAACGCGGCGATCGAGGCTGCGCGTGCGGGCGAGCACGGACGCGGCTTCGCCGTCGTCGCCGACGAGGTCCGCAAGCTGGCCGATCAGAGTGCGAAGGCGGCCGAGGATGTGTCGCTCACCGTGCGCCAGATCCGCAAGGAGATCCGCCACGTCGTCTCGACGATGGAGAAGGGGACGACCAAGGTCGCCGGCGTCGAGAAGGTGTCGATGAGCGCGGAGACCGCCTTCGAGGAGATCATCGACGCGGTCGACAAGGTGCGCGAGGCGGCGAGATCGGTGGCCGAGGTCGCTCGTGAAAACATGGGCGCGGTCTCGGGCGCCGGCGAGACGGTGCGCACCGTCGGCGCGACCGCCGAGATGCACGCCGCCAGCGCCGAGCAGGTCAGCGCCGCGGCGCAGGAGCAGTCCGCGTCGACCGAGGAGATGAGTGCCTCGGCCGTCCAGCTCCTCGAGGCCGCCGAGCGGCTCAAGGAACTGGTTTCCGGCTTCAAGGTCTAGCGCATGGGGCTGCTGTCCTGGATCCTTTTCGGGCTGATCGCCGGCGGAATCGCCAAGTTCCTGATGCCCGGCAAGGATCCAGGCGGCTGCCTCGTGACCATCCTCCTCGGGATCGGCGGCGCGCTGCTGGGCGGATTCGTCGCCACCGAACTCTTCGGCTACGGCCAACCCACCGGCTTCAACCTGCCGTCACTCCTGATCGCGATCGCCGGCGCGGTGGCGCTGCTCATCCTCTACCGGCTGCTCCTCATGCGCCGGCCCGAGGAGTAGGCCGGAGACGCGGCTACGCGGTGGGCGTGCCCGTGGGCAGGCGACGCTCGAGCGCGGCCAGTACCGCGTCTAGCGGCACGCCCGCGGCGCGGCACGCGACGAGGGCGTGGTAGATGAGGTCCGCGGCTTCTTCGGCGGCCCGCTCGCCGTCACCATCCGCACACGCCGTCGCCAGCTCCACCGCCTCCTCGCCCAGCTTCTTGAGCCGCAGGTTGCGGTCGGATAGCAGGCGGGCGGTGTAACTCCCTTCGGGCGGCGATGCCTGGCGCTCGGCGAGCACGTGATCGAGCTCGGCCAGCGTCGGGGCGCCGGCGAAGCAGCTCCACTCACCGGTGTGGCACGACGGGCCCGCCGGCTCGACGCGCGCGAGGACCGCATCTCCATCGCAATCGGCGTGAAGCGAAACGACGCGCTGTACGTTGCCGCTCGTCTCGCCCTTCCTCCAGAATGCCCCGCGGCTCCTCGACCAGTACCACATCTCGCCGCTCTCCAGCGTCCGCTCCAGCGCCTCCCGGTTCGCGTACGCCAGCATCAGCACCTCGCCCGTCCGCGCATGCTGCGCCACGACCGGCACGAGGCCGTCGCCCTTGGCGAAGTCGAGCCGGTCGAGATCGCCCATTGCCAGGATCTTCATGAAGTTCATCCTCTTTTCTTTCTCGAGCGCGGTGCTCCCTCCGGGTCACCCCGGTGGGCACACCTGTGGCGACCCGAGCCCGAGCCAGACCCCGATACCGAGCCCGAAAAGACCGGAGTCGGAGTCGGAATCGGAGTCGGGATCGGGAGCAGTCTTCGAATGGAGCCCGGATGGCTCTATCGCTCGTCCGTTAAACGCCGCCGCACCTCATCCGCCAGTGCGGCGTTCGTCGCCACCGCGTGCCCGGCGGTGTGCGTTGCCTCGCCGGTCCAGTCCGTGAATACGCCGCCGGCCTCCTCGATGACGGGGCGCACCGCGGCGGCGTCCCAGACGGAGAGGATGGGGTCGAGCATCGCCTCGGCTCGGCCGGTGGCGACGAGGGCGTAGCCGTAGCAGTCGCCCCAGGTGCGGACCAAGCCGGCGTCGGCACGAAGCCGGTCCCACCCCGCACCGCGACCTTCGGCGGCGTGCGACTCGGCATCGGAGGTGACGACGAGGGCGTCCTCGAGCTTCGCGACATCCGAGACGCTCGCGCGCCGCCCGTCCCACCAGCACCCCTCGCCGCGGGCGGCCCAGACGGTCTCGCCCAGGGCGGGAAAGTGGATCACGCCGAGGACCGGGTCGCCAGCTTCCTCGAGGGCCAGGAGGACGCCGTAGAGCGGGACGCCGCGCACGAAGGAGCGGGTGCCATCGATCGGGTCGACGATCCAGCGCCGGGCAGCGTCGGGGCGAGTCTGCCCGAACTCCTCGCCCAGCACGCCATCCGCGGGGAAGCGCGCCTCGATCAGCTCGCGGACCAGGCGCTCGGCCTCGCGGTCGGCGACGGTCACAGGCGAGTCGTCGGCCTTGGCCTCTGCGGCGACGCCGGTCTGGTAGTGGGCCAGGGTGACGCGCCCGGCGCGCCACGCCACTTCGACCGCGAAGTCCAGTACATTGCGCAACGGCTCGAGCGTCATCCCTCAACCTCCTGGTCGTTGTCGATCCGGATCGGCACGCCGGCCGCGGCCAGCGCGCGTTTCACTTCCAGTACGCGGACGATGCCGTCGTGGAAGATCCCGGCGGCGAGCGCCGCGTCCGCGCCGGCCTCGAACGCCTCGCGGAAATGCTCGGCCGCCCCGGCGCCGCCACTCGCGATGACCGGCACATCGACGGCGCTCGCAACGGCGCGCGTCAACTCGAGGTCGTAGCCGTCGCGGCGGCCGTCGTCGTCGATGCTGGTGAGCAGGATCTCACCCGCGCCACGTTCGGCGCACTCCCTCGCCCAGGCGATGGCGTCGAGCTCCGTGGCGGTACGGCCGCCGTGGGTGAAGACTCCGTAGGCCCTTCCGCCCACCTCTCCGCCCGAGGGGATAGAGGATAGGGGATAGGGGAGAGTGGATAGGGCTGGGCTGCCGGTGTCGACGGTGGCTGGGTTGCCGGTGGTGCCTGCCTCCTCCGTGATTGGGGCACGCGTACGCGTAGGCGTAGGGGAGACGGGTTTGGCGTCGATGCTCGCCACTACGGACTGCGCGCCGAAGCGCTCGGCGGCCTCGGTGAGCAGTTCGGGGCGGCGGACGGCGCCGGTGTTGATGCTGACCTTGTCGGCGCCGGCGCGAAGGGCGCGGGCGACGTCGTCGACGTCGTTGATCCCGCCGCCCACGGTGAGCGGGACGGAGAGGCGCTCGGCGGTGCGGCCGACGACGTCGAGGAGCGTGCGGCGGCCCTCGGCGGAGGCGGAGATGTCGAGGAAGACGATCTCGTCGGCGCCCTCGGCCTCGTAGCGTGCGGCGAGTTCGACGGGGTCGCCGACGTCGCGCAGTCCCTCGAAGCGCACGCCCTTCACGACGCGGCCGTCCTTGACGTCGAGACAGACGATTATGCGCTTGTGATGCATCGGGCCTCCTTCCGGTCATGCATCGGTGAGCGCTCCGACATCGCCATCATCAGTCGTCCTCCCGCTCGATCCTCACCGCGCCCTTCGTGCTGAAGACCGCCTCGCCCGCGGCGAGTGCATCGCGGAGCGCGAGGCCGAGCGCCTTGAAGGCGGCCTCGATGATGTGGTGCTTGTCGCGGCCGCGCAGGACGCGCACGTGCAGCGTCATGCGGGCGTTCTCGGCGAGGGAGCGCATGAAGTGCTCGTAGAGCGAGCCGGGCACCGGGCCCTCGTACCAGAAGCGGCCGCCGACGTCGAGTGCGACCTGGACGAGGGCGTCGTCCATGACGACGGTCGCCGTGCCGTAGCGCCGGCACGTCTCGGGAGTCTCGTCACGCAGGGCGAGGCCGAGGGTGATGGCGACGTCCTCGATCAGGTGGTGGCGCAGGTCGCCCTCGGCTTCGACCTCGAGGCCCCAGCCCGCGTAGTGCGCGAGTGCGGTCAGCATGTGATCGAGGAAGGCGTCGCTCGTGGCGATGCGGGCCTTGTAGCCCTCGGCTCCGGCGAACGGATCGAGGCGGACGCGGACGCGGGTCTCTCCGGTCTCACGGCGGATCATGCTCATCGGTCGAACTCCAGCGCTGTGGCGCGAGGTTCGATCGCGCCGGTGTAGAGGGCCATACCGAGCACGGCGCCGGCCACGCCGCAGCGGGCCAGGGCGTGCAGATCTTCGATGTCGCGGATCCCGCCCGAGGCGAGGAGCGGGTGGCGCGTGGCGGCGGCGAGCGCGGCGAAGCGCTCGGCGTCCGCGCCCTGCATCCGACCTTCGCGGCTCACGTCGGTTACGAGGATCCCCGCCAGCGGGAGCGCATCGAGGCGCTCGAGGAGAGCCGTGGCCTCGAGGCCGGTCCCCTCGGTCCAGCCGCGCGTGACCACGAGGCCGTCGCGGATGTCCGCGGCGACGACGACGCGGTCCGGCCGCCGTGCCGCGAGCGCCTCCAGCCACGCCGGGTCCTCGACGGCGCGGGTGCCGACGATGACGCGCGCGGCGCCGGCGTCGAGGAGACCGTCGGCCACGTCGTCGTCACGAACGCCGCCGCCGACCTGGACCGGCACGTCGACGGCCGAGAGGATCGCCTCGATGGCGTCGCGGTTGGACCCGGTGCCGAGCGCGGCATCCAGGTCGACGACGTGGAGAGCGCGAAATCCGTCGTCGACCCAGCGCCTTGCGACGGCGACGGGGTCGGGCAGACTCACGCGCTCGCTTTCCGGCCGGCCGCCCACGAGCTGGACGACGCGGCCGCCGCGCAGGTCCACGGCGGGGTAGACGATCATCGGCCCGCCTCCGTGCCGGGCGTCTCCACCGTCACCATCGCTTCCTTTGCTGCCTCCAGGAACCGCTCGAGGAGCTCCCACGGGCCGACCGACACGCGAATCGCATCGCCGACGCCGGGGAGGCCCGGGAAGGCGCGCACCGCCACTCCATGCTCGCGGAGCGCGGAGCCGAAGGCGTCGGCGGTGAAGCCATCGGGCACGCTTGCGAGGACGAAGTTCGCCGCGGACGGCCAGGTGCGCAGCCCGAGGGCGTTCAATTCGGCACGCAGCCGCTCGCGGTTCTCGACCGCCTGTGCCACGGTCCGCTCCACCCACTCGCGGTCCTCGGCCAACGCGGCGCGGGCCGCGGCGTCCGCGGCGGCGGTGATCTTGTACGGCCCGCGGCTCTTCTCGATCTCGCGGATCAGCGCGGCGGGTCCGATGGCGTAGCCGATGCGTAGCCCCGCGAGCCCCCACGCCTTGGAGAGCGTGCGCAACACGACGACGCGCCCGGAGTCGACGGCCCAATCCGCCATGGAATCGCCCGCGAAGTCGGCGTACGCTTCGTCGAGCAGGACGATCCCCGTGGTTCGCTCGGCGAGCCGCTCGACGGCCGCGCGATCGATCAGCGTGCCGGTCGGGTTGTTCGGCCGGCAGACGTAGCTGATGCGCCCGTGTGCGGTCAGGAGCGCGTCCACGTCGAGCTCGAAGTCGGGGCCGAGTGGCACGCCACGTGGCCGGACGGCGTTCATCCGGGCGAAGAGCGGGACCATCCCGAAGGTCGGTTCCGGGTAGGCCAGGCCGTCGCCGGGCTCGCAGAAGGCGCGCACCGCCGAGTCGATCACGTCGTCCGAGCCGCAGCCGGTGGTCACGTTCTCGGGCGCGACGCCGTGTAGCTCGGCGAGGAGCTCCTTGAGCCCGTCGGCGAAGACGGACGGGTAACGCGAGAGCGATTCACCGCCGAGCTCCGCCAGCGCACGCTCCGCGGCCGGCGGCACACCGAAGCGGTTGGTGTTGTCGCTCAGATCGATGGCGACGGGGCGGCGGCCGGGGTCGTAGAGTTCGACGTCGCGGTAGGCGGCGCGGACCGGCAGTGGCTGTGCCGGCTCCGCGGGGCCAGGGCTGGGTGGGGCTGCCCGGCCCTCGCCCTCGGCCCGACCTTCGACTTCATCCCTACCCTCGGAGGGGGCCTCGCCGTCGAACGGTACCTCGCCACCACGCGGGTGGATCTGAGCACTCCTGGCGCTCGACTGCCGCGCCGCGGCGGCCGCGGCGTGCCCGGGAAGGCCTTCGGCCGCGGCAAGCCGTGCCGTGGCCTCCGCAAGCTCCGCGGCGGCCGCATCGTCGACCTCCTGATAGGTCGAGAAGCGGACGAAGTCGAGGGCGGAGAGGCCGGAGTAGGCGCGAGCCAGCCCGTTGGTCGGGAGGACGTGGTTCGCGCCGGTCATGTAGTCGCCGAAGGCGACGGAGCTGCCGCGGCCGAGGAAGATCGTGCCTGCGGCACGGGCGCGCTCGAGGGCCTCTCTGGGGCGCTCGACGAGGAGGAGCAGGTGCTCGGGTGCGTAGCGCTCGGCGAAGCGCAGCGCCTGGCCGAGCGTGTCGGCGACGAGGATCGCGCCACGCGCGGCAAGGGCGGCTTCGACGATCTCGCGGCGCGGCTGCAGCGGGACGAGCCGGGCGAGTGCTTCGCCCGCGGCGTCGGCCACGCGCTCGTCGGTCGTCACGAGGATCGAGGCGGCGTCCGGGTCGTGCTCGGCCTGTGCGATCATCTCCAGCGCGACGATCTCGGGGTCCGCCGTCTCGTCTGCGACGATCAGGATCTCGGAGGGGCCGGCGGGGCAGTCGATGGCGACCGTGCCGGTGAGCTGGCGCTTCGCCTCGGTGACGTAGGCGTTGCCCGGGCCTACGATCTTGTCGACCCTGGGCACGGTGTCGGTCCCGTACGCCAGTGCGGCGACGGCGCCCGCGCCGCCGAGGGCGAAGACACGGTCGGCGCCCGAGAGTACGCAGGCGGCGAGGACGGCCGCGGGCGGCAGCCCGTCGGGCCCGGGCGGGCTGCAGACGACGACTTCGTCGACGCCGGCGACACGGGCGGGGACGACGCCCATGAGGACGCTGCTCGGGTAGGACGCGCGTCCGCCGGGCGCGTAGACGCCGACGCTTCGCAGCGGCTCGGCGCGGCGGCCGAGCCGTACGCCGGGCCGGATCTCGACCTCGAGTGGCGGCGGGAGCTGGGCGCGATGGAAGGCGGCGATGTGGTCGATCGCCTGCTCGAGAGCGGCGCGGATCTCCGGGTCCAATGCCTCGAGCGCCGCCGCACCCGCCTCGGACGGGACCTCGACGGCGTCCAGCTCGACGCGGTCGTAGCGGCGCGCCATCTCGCGCAGTGCGTCGTCGCCACGGTCACGCACGTCGGCCACGATCGCGGCGACGGCGCGCTCGACCGTCGGATCGGTGGCCCGGCCGCGATCGAAGAGCCGGGCCTCGTCCTCACCGTTCAGGTGCCGCAGCGGCTTGCGCACCGCGATTTGCGGCGCCATCTGCGTGCGGCTGTCGTCGCTGCCTGCCAAGAGGGTTCTCCTTGCTCGTCGTCCTGCAAACGAAAAAACGCGGCCCGTCCGGTGAGGGACGGGCCGCGGCGGCGTTCTGCCTGCGCTACGCTCGATCTACCGGCGTACGCACGCGCGCCAACGCGACCCGACGGGGTCGTGATGGTGGTGGTACCGATGGATCGAAATTGGCGCATGCATGCGTGGAAGCTAGCCGAAGCGCTCGGGCGCTGTCAAGGAGAGGCAGAGGATAGGGGATAGGGGATAGGGGATAGTTGACTGCGACTGCGTGGTTCCTGGCTTCATGACGTGAGGAGGGGGGAGAGAGTGGTCGGCTTGGGGGGCGTGGGGAGCGAAAGGGTAGGTGTCACGAAGTGGGTGGGGTGCGCATCGTAAGAGAAGGGGGAGTCGCTCGAGGCGTGGTGCCGTGTTTGCGTGAATGCTGGCGGGGCATCGGCCGGACCGGCCGCGTCGTGTACTGGAGTCGGAGGTGGAGTTGAGTGTGACGGGGCATCTCGATGACGTTGCCGAGCGGCTTCGCAGGGGGATCCCCGGCACCGCGATCGATCGACTGGAAGTTCTCGGGGAAGGGGACTACTGCCGCGCGTACCTGCTGAACGGCCGTCGAGTCGTACGCGTGCCCCGGAACGCGGCGGCGGGCCGCGCGCTCGCCCGCGAAGCGTGTCTCATGACCCGGATCGCGGACCGGCTGCCGGTGGACGTGCCGGTGCCGAAGACGGTCGTGGAGCCGGGGTCGTCGACGGTCTCGTTCTCGATCCACGATGCGATCGCCGGGACCGAGCTCACGCGGGAGCTCTGGCTCGACCTCCCCGCGCCGACGCGATCCCGGCTCGCGCGGGAGGTGGGCGTGGCGTTGCGTGCGCTACACGCCATCGACCCCGTCGTCGGACGCGGGTGCAGATTGGAGGGCGTCGACTATGGCGCGCGGATGAGGGAGCTGCGTCGTCGCATTTACGCGCCGGAGGGCGGCGTGTTGCCGGAAGCGTTGAAGTCGGCCCTCGCCGAGGCGTTCGACCGCTACCTCGTCCAGAGGGATGAGTGGCGCTTCGAGCCCGCGCTCCTACACGCCGATGTCAGCCCGGACCACGTCCTGGTCGATGCGGATCGCCATGCGCTGACCGGCATCATCGACTGGAGCGACGTCTGCATCGGCGATCCGGCGCGCGATTTCATCTACCTCTACGAGGACTGGGGCGGCGATTTCCTGGCGCTGACGCTCGAGGCGTACGCGCCGAGGGAGAGGGAGCGCTTCGAGTCGCGAATTTACTTGCACTACCTGGCCGAGCAGTTGGAGTGGACGCTCGCCGCGGCCGCCGAGGCGGCGGCGGGCCAGGGCAGCGGGGCGACCGCGCAGGTGATCGGTGAGGCGGTGGCCATGCTCGGACGTGCACTGGGAGAATTGGAAAAATGTCTCGCATCGCTGAAGTAGAGATTCGTCGGGCCCGGCGGCGCTTCGCGCACAGGATGCCGCGTACTGTGTGGGTCGCGATCGGGCTCACGGTGATGGGCTGCGCCGCCTTTGCACTCGATGGCGACCTCGTGGTGAGCAGCCGTGTGGCCGATGATGGGGCTACGCCGGGCGATCCGGCGCTCATCGAGGTCACCGCCCAGAACACGGGCGACTCTCGCATCCAGTGGGGGAACGGAAGCTCGAGCTGCCAGCTTTCCCTCGTCGTACGCGTGAACGGCGAGGATTGGCGGGCCATCGATCGGCGCGGCTGTACCCTCGACTATGCTCCGCAAGCGCTCGGGGCGGGTGAGTCCCGCACGGAGACGATCCCGTGGGGCGGCGAGGTCCTCCGAAAGGGTTCGCAGGGGCCGGTGATGCGCCTCGAGCCGGGCGTCTACGAGGTTCGCGGCGCTGCCGGCGACGTCGCCAGCAGCGCGCCGGTCGCAGTCCGGGTGGAGGCGGAGTCGTAACGTGGGCGGGCGCAACCGGCGGACGCCGGACGTCATCACGGGGTGTGATGCGTCCGGCTCGGTGCACGCCCCACACCCAGGCAGCCGAAGGCGTGGGGGCTGACGGATCCCGGATCGCGTGGTACATTCGCAGAGATGAAAGCCGCTGCGACAGACCGGGTGAAGAGTGAGCCAACCATGACAGCGAGCCAACATTCCACGGAGACCGCCACACTCGCCGGCGGCTGCTTCTG
>CALKIP010000189.1 GCA_937995995.1 uncultured bacterium | reverse complement strand
TGATCGGCGAGTCGTCGGCGTACCCGCACGGATCGGACAACCCGACGCCGCTCCGCGAGGGCGACGTCGTCCTGGTCGACACCGGCACGACGGTGCACGGCTACCAGTCGGACATCACGCGGACGACGGTCTTCGGCACGCCCTCCGACGAGGTGCGCCGCGTCTTCGAGACGGTGCGTGAGGCACAGCTCCGGGCGCTCGAGTTCGCCGCGCCCGGCCGGACGTGCGGCGAGGTCGATGCGGCGGCGCGCAAGGTGATCGCCGACGCCGGCTTCGGCCCCGGCTACGCCTATTTCACCCACCGCCTCGGGCACGGCATCGGGCTCGAGGGGCACGAGTGGCCGTACCTGGTGGGGAACAGTCGGGTCGTGCTCGAGCCGGGGATGACGTTCAGCGACGAGCCGGGGATCTACCAGTACGGCAAGTTCGGCGTGCGGCTCGAAGACATCATGGCGATCACCGAAACGGGCGCCGAATTGCTCACGGAGCCGGTGGCGCCCATGGCGTAAGTGGCTATTCTGCATCTACTTGTGTTTTATGCCCAGACGGCGGGGCTGGCGTGATGCGTCAGCCCCGCCCACCTTTCCGGGTTGCGGCTCGCTTCGAGCCACGATTGGACCGTTTCAGGAGTTCTGGATGGCCGATCCGACGGCACTGGTGATGCACCCCGATTGTGGGCTACACGATACGGGCTGGGGCCACCCCGAGCATCAGGGGCGGCTGCCGGCTGTGGTGAGCGCGCTCTACGCAGATACGCCTACGCTGCTCGAGGTGGTCCGCCAGGTGGAGGCCGAGCCCGCCTCCGAGGAGGACCTTCTTCGTGTGCACACGCAGGCGCACCTCGAGCGGATCCGAAACGCTGTCGCCCATGCGGAGGAGACGGGAAAGCAGGTCCCTCTTGACGGCGACACTCTCGTGTCGGGCGCATCGTGGGATGCGGCGCTGGCCTCGGCCGGGTGCGCGATCACGGCGACGGCGCTCGTCCTGGACGGTGTCTCCAAGACCGCCTTCGCGGCCTCCCGCCCGCCCGGGCATCATGCGACGGCGGACCGGGCGATGGGCTTCTGCCTCTTCAACAACGTGGCCGTCGCGGCGCGCTGGGCACAGGCCGAGCGCGGTGTCGAGCGGGTGTTGATCGTCGACTGGGACGTGCACCACGGCAATGGTACGCAGCAGATTTTCTACCGCGACCCCTCGGTCTACTACCTCTCGCTGCACCTGAGCCCCCACTACCCGGGCACCGGCAAGGAATCGAAGCGCGGCGCGGGAGAGGGCGAGGGCACGACACGCAATGTGGAACTGGAGGCCGGAACATCGGCGGAGGCGTACATGCGCGCCTTCGAGGCGGCGCTCGATGCGACGCTCGCCGAGTTCGCGCCGGAGCTGGTCCTGGTCTCCGCCGGCTTCGATGGTCTGGCCGGCGATCCGCTCGGCGGGCTGCTTCTCGAGCCGGCGGACATGCACGCGTTGACGACGATTCTGATGGAGCGCACCAGGGCGACGGCGGGATCGCGCATCGTCGCCGTGCTGGAAGGTGGATACACGCCCAAGCGCCTGGGAGAGGGCGTGGTTCAGGTGCTCCGGGCCCTCGGCGGCGTGCCGCCGAAGGATTGACCGGCCCTTTCGCGCACCCGTACCTTGGAACGCATGCCATCACCGGAAGCAGAAGCGCCGCGGCGCGACGATCCGCCTGAGTCGGCCGAATCGTCGTCATCGGCGTCAGATGCCGCCTCGACGGCCAAGGGCAGTTCCGGCCTCGGCCTCGCCCGCCTCAGCCATCATCGGCTCTTTACACCGGCCGGGATGGAACTCTATCGGCACATTGCTCGCCTGGTCGAGCTCGGCCCGGAGCAGGAGTTCCTGGTCGTGCCGTGTGGGACGGGCTCGACGGCGCGATTCCTGGCGGAGACGACCCGCGCCGCGGGCGCCGGAGTGGAGCCGGACGCGGAACTGGCCGAGTCGGCGACGAGGAAGGCCCGCGAGGCAGGCCTCTCCGACCGCCTGCACTTCGAGCACGCGGCGCTCGACGACCTGCCATACAAGGACGATGTCTTCGATGTGGTCATCGGCGAGCCCGCGCTGAGCGAGGCCGCGGACCCTGCCGCCGCCGTACGCGAGTTGGTACGTACGGCCAAGCCGATGGGCAGCGTCGTCCTGGTGCAGCTGATCTGGACCGGGAACGCAGGGCCGGCGCGACGCGATGCCCTCATCGAGACGCTCGGCGTACGGCCGCTGCTCCTGGTCGAGTGGAAGCAGCTCCTGCGCGAGGCGGGCGTGGTCGATCTCTACGTCGAGGACTGGTCCGATTCCGCGGACTCGCCGCGTCAGCCGTGGGCACTCGGCGCGCTCGGCGGATTCGGCACGCTGCACGACCGCGTCGCCCTCGCTCTGCGTGCATGGCGCGTCTCGGGATGGCGTGGGCTGCGCAACGCACTCGCGTTCCGCGACGAGATCCGCCACCTCGTCCTGAACGAGCGGATCCTGGGGCTGTCACTGATCAGAGGAACCAAGTGGAGGGAATCGGACGGTACGGAGGCGTGAGCCGGGGGCACGTGGTGTCGTTCCTCCTCGAGCCGGAGGGGCGGCTGAAACAGAACGTGGGCCTGGACGAGGTGGCGGAGGCGTACCGCTCTGGGGACGCCCGCCTCTGGGTCGACATCGATTCCCGAAGCGACGCCGACTGGGCGCTCCTCGCCGATCTGTTCGATTTTCACCCCCTCGCCATCGAAGACACCCGCTCGCCCGACTGCCGCGTCAAGATCGAGGAATACGACGGCTACGTCTTCCTCGTGGTGCGCGGCGTGCACTTCCTCGACGAGACGCCGGACCCCTACGACATCGACACCCACAACCTCTACCTCTTCCTCGGTCGGAACTTCCTGGTGTCCGTCCACGCCGGGAACTTCAGCTCGGTGGACACGGTCGTCGAGCGGCTGGAGGCGGGTGCCGAATCCCTCTCCCGGGGGGTGGACCACCTGGCGTACGTGCTGGTCGACACCCTCGTCGACCAGTACTTTCCGCTGCTGGACACGATCGACAACTTCATCGAAGCAGTCGAGAGCGAGGCCTTCGACGGCAACCGCGAGCAGATGGGTCGGATCTTCGAGCTCAAAGCCACGTTGGTCGCGCTGCGTCGATACCTGGCGCCGATGCGAGAGACCGTGGCCTCGATCGCGAACCGGCCGACGCCGTACCTGCGCCCGGAAACGCAGGTCTACTTCCGCGACGTCCACGACCACGTGATCCGTCAACTCGAGGCCGTCGAGGCCTACCGCGAGCTGCTGACGAGCTCGCTCGAGACGGAGCTCGCCATGATCTCGAACCGCATGAACGAGGTCATCAAGGCGCTCTCCGTCATCGCGACCGTGGTGCTGCCGCCGACGCTCGTGGCGAGCATCTACGGCATGAACTTCGAATGGATGCCATTCCTCCACGACCCGAACGGGTTCTGGATCGCACTGGGTGCCATGATCGCCATCACGGGGGCGATGCTGGTCTACCTGGGGCGCAAGGGGTGGCTGTAGAGCGGGGAGACACACAATGGGCACGGTGATCATGGAAGATGCGGCACCAACGTTCGAGCGGCTGCAGGGGCGGTTGGGTGAGATCCAGGCGACGCTTCGCGACGCCGGGCTCGACGGCTGGCTCCTCTTCGACGTCTACGCACGCAACAAGGTGGCGATGGGGCTGCTCGGCTTCGGCGAACAGAAGCGACGCTACTTCGCCTGGATCCCGGCCACGGGAGAGCCGGTGGCGTTGATGCACGGGATCGAGGAGGGCCCCTGGGCCCGCTGGCCGTGGACGCGGCGCCGCTATGTGGCGTGGCGCGAGCTGGATGAAGTCTTGAGCGAGCTGCTCGGTCAAGCGAAACGGGTCGCGATGGAGGTCTCGCCCGGCGATGCGGTGCCGGCGCTGGACCTGGTGCCCGCCGGCGTCGTCGAACTGGTCGAGAAGGCGGGGCCGGAAGTCGTCTCCTCCGGCGACCTGATCACCCGCTTCTACTCGGCGTGGACGCCGGAGCAGCTCGCGGCGCACCGCCGTACGGCGGAGACGCTTGCCGATGTGGCAGGCGAGGCGTTCGCCGAACTGGCCGGACGCGTCGCTGCGGGTGAGGCGGTGACGGAGGCCGAGATGCGGCGCTGGGTGCTCGGGCGGCTCGAGGCACGCGGCGCCGGCGTCGGCGCCGACTGCATCGTCGCGACCGGCGTGAGTGCGGCCGACCCACACTACCACCCGGTCGAGGGCGGCACCGTCTTCCGCCGCGGCGATGTGGTCCTCATCGACCTCTGGTCGAAGGAGGCGGAGGACGCGGCCTACGCGGACCAGACGTGGATGGGCTATCTCGGCGCCGAGGTGCCGGAGAAGGTCGCCGAGGTATTCGGCGTGGTGCGCGATGCGCGGGACGCCGCCGTCGAGTTCCTGCGCCGTCGCTGGGCCGAGGGCACGCCGGTGCAGGGCTACGAAGTCGACGACGTCTGCCGCGAGGTGATCGAGCGGCACGGATACGGCAAGTGGTTCATCCACAGGACAGGGCACTCGATCGACCGCTCGACCCACGGGATGGGACCGAACATGGACAACCTGGAGACGCACGAGGTGCGCACGCTGATTCCGGGCGTCGGCTTCTCGATCGAGCCGGGGATCTACCTCCCCGAAGAACTCGGCGTACGCAGCGAGATCAACGTCTACATCGGTGAGGAGGGACCGGAGATCACGCCGTCCGAGATTCAGCACGAAGTCTTCACGTTGCTCGACGACTGAGAGAATGGCACTCTTCGACGCGTCCGAACGCTCGAAATCCGCCGGCCGGCGTCCGTGGGGTTTGCGGTCCCGGTGGCTCTCCCGAGAGGACGGTCACCGCAGACCGACGACTCCTGTCGCCACCGGTGCCGATGGCGCCGCGGACACGGGCATCTACCTCTTCGGCATGGTCCGGGGGGCGGCACACCGAGGGGCGCCGCTACGCGACTTCGGCGGCGAGTTCCTGTGGATCCGCCACCGCGGCCTCGTGGCGCTCGCACAGAGGGCACCCTTCGATCTGCCGCCGCTCGAGAGGCCGGACGTGCTGGCGCATCAACGGGTGGTCGAGCGCGTGATGCGGCGCGGCACCATCCTGCCCGCACCGCCGGGCGTCGTCTTCAGCGGCCAACGTCCGCTGCTTCGATTCCTCGCCGATCAGTACCTCGCCCTCGAGGAGGGACTGGCCTTCGTCGACGGTCACTGGGAGATTCGACTGCACGTGGCGCCTTCCACCTCCGACGCCGACCCGGACGAGCTGTCGCACCTGGCCACGCACATCTACGCGGAGCTTCGGCGCCATGCGCGTGCGGCCGTGCCGTTCCCCCGCGAGGATGAGCGACTGCTCAGCGCCGCGTTCCTCGTGGACCGCGGCGCGTGGGTCGAGTTCGTCGAACGGGCCGAGGACCTCGGCGCCGCGCACAGGGGGCTCGCACTCGATGTGACCGGGCCCTGGCCGCCGTACGACTTCGTCCGAATCGTCTTCTGAGAGATGCTCGTCGACGTCGCTTTGCCTGTGCCGGTGCCGCGTACCTTCACCTACCGCGTGGAGAAGGGGGAGGCGGTGGTCGGGATGCGGGTTCTCGTACCCTTCGGCCGGCGCCGCATGATCGGCTGGGTGGTCGGCCACCCGACCACTGCGGATGAAGGCGTGCGGATCCGCTCGGTGTCGTCCGTCCTGGACGAGGCGCCGAACCTGCCGGACGAGTTGCTGCGCCTTTGCCGCTGGGTGGCCGACTACTACATGGCGCCTCTCGGACAGGTGCTGCGCACGGCGCTCCCCGCCGTCCTCTCGAACACCGGCCGGCCCGAGCCGCCGGTCCGCACGCGCCGGATCCTGCGCCTCATCGAAGAGCTGCCGAGCCTCACTCGACGTGAGGAGGTCTTCGGCCGTGCGAAGCGCCAGCGCGAGCTCTACGAACTGCTCGAGACCGTGGGCGGGAGCGCCGAGACGGCGCACCTGACGGGCCAGGTCGGCTTCTCGGATTCGGTGCTCCAGGGGCTGGTCCGGAAGGGGCTGGCCACGATCACGGAAGAGGAGGTCGAGCGCGACCCCTTCGCCGATGTCGACGTGCCGGCGCCGGCGCCGGTCACGCTGACCGGGGCGCAGAAGGCGGCGGTCGACGCCCTCGTCGCCGCGGCGCACCCGGGTTTCGGCAAGGGCGGCACCTTCCTGCTCCGTGGCGTGACCGGCTCGGGGAAGACGCAGGTTTACATCGAACTCCTCGAGGAGGTCGTCGAGCGACAGGGCAGGGGGGCGATCGTGCTCGTCCCCGAGATCGCGCTCACGCCCCAGACGGTCGCACGATTCCGGGCGCACTTCGGCGAGACCGTCGCCGTGCTTCACTCGGCGCTTTCCGACGGCGAGCGCTACGACGCCTGGCGCTCGCTGCGCAGCGGCGAGCGGCGGATCGCCGTCGGTGCGCGCTCGGCCGTCTTCGCACCGGTCGCCGACCTGGGTGCGATCATCGTCGACGAGGAGCACGAGTCGACGTACAAGCAGGCGGAGGCGCCACGCTACCACGCCCGCGAGGTCGCGATCGTGCGCTCGCGCCTGGCGGGTGCGGTGTGCGTGCTCGGCAGTGCGACGCCCTCGCTCGAGAGTTGGCGCAACGCACAGGCGGGGAAGTACCAGCTCCTCGAGTTGCCGGAACGTGTGGAGGGGCGGCCGCTCCCGCCGGTCCGCATCGTCGATCTGCGCCGGGACGGCGGCCGCAAGCCCAACGCCGCCGCGAAGGGCGAGCACGGCACGGCGCCGCGCGATGCGGGGCGCATTGCGGCTGCGCGGGCGCGGGAGGTATCGTCGTCCGGTGGCGCTAACGGCTCAGCGGCGATCCTCTCGTCCGAGCTGGTCGCGGCAATCAACACGCGGCTCGAGCGCAAGGAGCAGACGATCCTGCTCCTGAACCGCCGCGGCTACTCGACCTTCGTGCAGTGCCGCGACTGCGGCCGGGTGTGGCAGTGCGGGCAGTGCAACGTGTCGTTGACCTACCATCGTGGGCGGCGGCGCATGGTGTGCCACTACTGTTTCCACGAGGAGCCGGCACCGATCACCTGTGACGACTGCGCTTCCGGCGACCTCTCGTTCCGCGGCATCGGCACGGAGCAGGTCGAGCGCACCGTGGTCGAGACGTTCCCCTACGCCCGTGTCGCGCGCATGGACGTGGACACGACCACGGGGAAGTGGGCCCACCACGAGATCCTCGGCCGCGTCGAGCGCGGAGAGGTCGACATCCTGCTCGGCACGCAGATGATCGCCAAGGGCCTCGACTTCCCGGGCGTGACGCTGGTCGGCGTGGTCAACGCGGATGTCGGGATCAACCTGCCGGACTTCCGTGCGAGTGAGCGCACCTTCCAGCTCCTGACCCAGGTGGCCGGCCGTGCGGGCCGAGGGGAGAAGGGCGGGGAGGTCATCAGCCAGACGGCGCTGCCTGGGCACTACGCGATCCGCGCCGCCGTGGCCCACGACTACGCGACCTTCGCCGCAAGAGAGCTGGCGGAGCGTGAGGCGCCCCGCTACCCGCCCTTCTGCCGGCTGGCCAACGTCGTCTTGAGCGGGACGGAGGAGGACGCCGTGATCCGCGCCGCGGAAGAAGTCGCCGCACGGGTCCGGAGTCTGCTGAATGAAGGGCTGGCGCCCGGCGTCGAGCTCCTGGGGCCTGCGCCGTGTCCCGTCGACCGGATCCGCGGGCGCTGGCGCTGGCACTTCCTGCTGCGAAGTGATGCCGCTCGGCCGCTCGGTGCGTTACTGCGCCGGCTCCACGAACAGGAGATACGGCTGTCGGGCGCCGGCGGGCTCCGTCTGGCGCTGGACCGTGATCCCGTCACACTGCTGTGAAGAGGGGCGTTGCCCAAGTGGGCGCCTGAGGTGTAAACTGTTGTCAGAAGGTTATCTCGGACGTGAACAAAGCGGAGCCATTGGCGTAAGAGGTACAGGACCGGATCCAGAGGAGGGCTTTTGGCCGCAAACGGGTGCCTGGCGCTGAACGCATCCTTCGAGCCGCTTACGATGCTGCCGCTGCGGCGTGCGCTTCGTTTGGTCCTCGACCGCAAGGCCGAGATCCTCGAAGTCGATGAGTCACGTGTGTTCCGCTCGGAGAGGTCCGAGCTGCCCGCGCCGCTCGTCATCCGTCTGGTCCGCTACGTCCACGTTCCCCGCAAGTTCCGCCGCCAGGTCACGAATACCTTCCTCTTCGCCCGTGACCGATACACCTGCCAGTACTGTGGCCGCCATCGCAGCGAGCTGCGGGGCCGGGCATTCCTGACCCGCGACCACGTGATCCCGATCTCGCGGGGCGGTGGCAACGTCTGGGAGAACGTCGTCACGGCGTGCTCGCCGTGCAACAACCGGAAGGGCAACCACATGCCCGACGAGGTCGGCATGCACCCGGCCACCACGCCGGCAGAGCCGAACTACGTCGAGCTGGTCTGGGCCGTGCGCAGGGTGACGGCCGTTCAGGCCCGCTACATCCGGATGTTCTACGGCGAGGAAGTATTGAAGGCGATCCAGCAGGCGGATCCCGGCTCGACCGCCGCGGCGTAGCTCCCGAGCTTCTGGGGCGGTGCCGTTCCGGTCACGTCCCGACCTCCTCTCCAAGCCAGCTCTGTACCGTCGCCAGGAGCGCCCGGATGTCGATCGGCTTGTCGACGACTGCATCGGCGCCGGCTTCGAGCGCCCGTTCACGTGCCCCGTGCATGGCGGTGACGGCGATGATCGGCACGCCCACCGTGGCGTGGTTGCCACGTAGCTGCCGAGTCACCTCGAACCCATCCATTTCGGGCATCATGATGTCGAGCAGGATCAGGTCGGGGGGCTGGCTCAGCGCGGTCGTGAGGGCTTTGCGGCCATCGACGGCGACGGATTCCAGAAGGATCCGGAGCGCCTCACGGCTGTCGTGGTGATCCTCGGCCACGAGGATCCTGGCTGTATCCCCTTTGGGGAGCTGTTGGGACCTCTCTTGCGTCATCGCTTCGGTCCGGGTGTGGGGCGTCAGCACCCTGAGTCAATACAGGCGATCCACGGCCGATGCAAGTTTCTTACCGGACTCACGTCTCGGGCGATTCGCCCGGATCCCAGGGGCGCGACCATTCGCCTTCCGCCTCCTGGAACCGCTCGATCGCCTCCTCGACGATGCGTAGCGCCTCATCCGCATCCTTGGGATCGGGCTCTTCCTCTCGAGGGAAGAGGCGTCCGGTGACACGGACCTCGTAGGCGAAGATCTTGGCTCTGAGGTCGCCGAGCACGCGCAGGAGCCTGGGAGTCGCCTCGAGGATCTGGTCGTCGGCGTCGAGGCGCTGGATCAGCTCGGCAAAGCGCCTCAGGTCGGCGCGAAGCGTCTCGGGCGTGATATCGTCGTAGAGTCCCATGAGATCTCGCTTTCATTGGATAGGTCGGCCCTCGGTGCGAACGCCGCTCACCCACGCGGCGGCGTCGAGTGTCGCTGCCGTGGCCGGCGCAGGGCACGGCAGGTACAAAACGAAGGTCGAGTGTACGCCGACCTCGCTTTCCGCGACGAGCTCGCCGCCGAGCAGACGGGCCAGCCGCCTGGAGACCGCGAGCCCCAGACCGGTGCCCTGGGAGCCGGCACCGAGCTGCACGTACTCGTCGAAGATCGCCTCGAGCTGTCCATGCGGGATCCCGGGGCCCGTGTCCTCGACCGTGATCCCGATCCAGCCGTCGGGGCCCGGGGGGCAGGGCGGCGCCGCACCGTCCGGCACGACGCCCCCCTCCGGCGCGATGTGCCGAACGTCGAGGGAGACCGCTCCGGCATCCGTGAACTTCACCGCGTTCGAGAGCAGGTTCAGCACGACCTGACGGATGCGCGACGCATCGCTCTGCAGCAGCGGAAGCTCGGCGTCGTGCTGAACGTGGAGGGCCAGCCCCTTGCGCTTCGCCTCGACCTCCACTGTGGCGACTGCCTCGGCCACGAGCCGCGCCAAATCGACGGTGCCGCGGCGGATCTCGACCCGCCCGGCCTCGAGGCGGGAGAGGTCCAGAAGGTCGTTGACTAGGGTGAGAAGTTGTCGGGCGTTCGCGGCCACCTTCCAGATCGCATCCGACTGGCCGGAGGTCAGCTCGCCCAGGATCCCCTCGTGTAGCAGGTCGGCGTAGCCCAGGATCGCGTTGATCGGCGTGCGCAGCTCGTGGCTCATCTGTGCGAAGTAGCGGGTCCGAATGGCCAGGCTCGACTCGACCTCGCGGCTATGCCGCTCGAGTGCGTTCCGGACCCGCTCGACTTCGTCGACGCGCAGGGCGAAGCGTTCCGCCGCTTCCCGGTTGAGCAGATATCGGTGTGCCCGTGCGATCGCCGCGGTGGCGTGGCGCGCCATGTGATGCAGCAGCCGGCTGTCCCGTTCCGGGTGGTAGGCGGAGGGACGGGTCGAGAATAGGGCAAGGATTCCACGTCGATCGGTCTCGAGCCCGACCACCGCCGCCAGCGTGTGCTGCCACCGACCCACGCTCCGGACGGCGGCGTGCGAGTGTGGACCCTGCACCTCATCGCCGCGGTGGAGCGCGCCGTACAGGCGGCCGACCAGGGCTTCCGCCTCCCCCGGCGACAGGCCCACGGCGCACGTGCGCCGAGTCGCGCTCACCGGGAAATGGAACAGGCCCGCATCAGCACGGAAGACGCCCATCACATGCGCCAGGAAGCGGTCCGCCAGATCGTACGGATCTCGGGGCTCCAGGAGCAGGCCCGCCACCCCGGCGAGAGCTTCGACATCGTCGCGGTGCGGAATCATGGGAGCGAATCCCCTCGGTTGCGGGATCGGCGTTCTCGATCTTCCCGGCAGGGAGCTTCCGTTCACCGATGTCGCAAGACTCCGGCCACCTGAAGCCCCGCCCGACGTCTCTGGACGCCCCACGCGCCTGCACTTAACATGGTAGAATGAGAATCGCTTACCTGACTCGCGGCGTCCGCTTCGCCGCGGCCCACCGCTACTACCGTCCCGAGTGGAGCGACGAGGAGAACCGCCGGGTCTTCGGCGCGTGTGCCAACCCACACGGTCACGGCCACAACTACACCCTCGAGGCGACCGTCCGAGGGCGAATCGATCCCGAGACCGGATTCTCCGTCGACCTCGCGGCGCTCGACAGGATCCTTGACGAGCAGGTGGTCCGTGTCTTCGACCACCAGCACATCAACTTCGCCGTCGACGCCTTTGCCTACGGAGGGCTCGTGCCCACGACCGAGAACATCCTCGCCTACCTCTGGCCCCGTATCGCC
>CALKIP010000188.1 GCA_937995995.1 uncultured bacterium | reverse complement strand
GCCAGTCGAGTCGAGGGCTGTGCCTCGAGCGGGCCGCCGCAGTGGGGACAGGAGAGCTCTAGACCGCGGGTGAGTCGCTGCTGGATGGAACGTCGTTCCCGCGGGCTGAACTGCCTCCAGGTCCGCGAACGCAAGCCCGATCGCATAGCAGTGCCTCCTACCAAAGGTGCGATGTCGTATGCGATCGGGTGCAAGGTGCGTTCCCGTCAGCCGGCCTTCCGTTCTCCTGCGTCGAACGATGGCACGCGGGCACGTACGGTGCGCAGCCGACGACGAAGCTCGGCTTCCGACATCGACCGGATGGTGCGCTCTGCGGTCTCTCGCGTCTTCCAGCGGACCTCGTCCATCGCGAGGACGCGCTCGGCGTCTCCCGCCGGGTGGAAGGCCAGGTACCACCGGCCGTGATGGCGAGGCGTGTCTTCCTCGAGGGCGGTGGCCACCCACTCCCGGTCGGATTCGTCTACAAAGGCTCGCATGACTCTATCACTCACAGTTCCTTGGGTGTCGATCGCTCAAAGAGTGCCGCGAGAGCCGGGCCGTCGAGAGCGTCGAGCTCCCGCTCGGCCGCCTCCTGCGTGGAAGCTTCGAGCAGCGTCTGCCGAACGATCTCGCCCGAGTGCGCCCCCGGGACGAAGAGTGCGAAGAACGCGCCCCACGACTCGCGCCCGACGACGACATCCCAGTCGTGTCCATTCGAATCCCGGAAACGTCGCATACGGGTAAGGTGGGGCAAGGAACCGGTTTTGCGCAAGCTCTCGGAACGGTCGCCGCGCAACGGGCTGTCGAGCGCGGACCGAACGCATTGTGAGCCATGGAGGGGTAGACGACGTGCCCGGCGAACTCGAACAGCGACTCGAGGAGGGGATCGCGCACATATTCGCCTTCGTACCGCAGATCCTCGCGGCACTGGGGATCCTGCTCGCCGGCGTCGCCATCGCGAAGATGGTCGAGGCCGGCACCGAGTCGGCGATGCGACGCATCGGACTCGACCGCTGGATGCGCGATGGCGGCGTGACCGAAGCGTTGGCGAGGGCGGGCACGATGCTGGATCCCTCGAGCGTGGTCGCGAAGCTGGTCTTCTGGACCGTGATCGTCCTCGTCATCCTGCTCGCCGCCAACGCGCTCGGCCTGGCCATCGTCAGCACGCTCTTCTACGAGCTGCTCGCCTACATTCCGAACGTGATCGCGGCGGTGATCGTACTGGTGCTCGGGATCGTGCTCGGCGAGTTCACGAAAAACCTGATCCTGGCCTCGGCCGGAGGACTGCCGGGTGGAGTCACGCTGGCGCGGGGAGCGAAGGCCGCCATCATCGTGTTGGCCATCTTCATGGCGCTCGAGCAGCTCGGCATTGCCGAGGACATCGTGCTCGTCGCCTTCATAGCCGTGGTCGGCGCCGGCGCACTGGCGACCGCCATTGCCTTTGGTCTCGGCGGGCGCGATGTGGCCGCGGAGATCACGCGTGCGTGGTACGAGCGCAGCCGAGAACTGGAGCGGCGCACACGTTCGGCCCGTACCGGGCCAGCCATACTACCAGCCTCCGACCGGCAGGCGACGGAGCACGCCTCTTCCGCGCAGCCGGCCCCCGCGGACACCGCGGCGTCGACTCACTCCGCCGCCAAGCGGTCGCCGGCCGAACGACCGCCCCGGCACCGCTCGAATCCTCCCGGTGCGGCCCCGGACGAGAGGGCCGCGGACTGAGCTCGGCTCAGCCGCCGGCCTGCTGCGGCTCCGCGCCCCAACGAGCGCGGACGGCCTCCGACTGTTCGAGCGCGGTTTGCAGTTCGTCGTCCGTGGCGGTGGCAAGCCAGCCGGCCGGCCGGTAGACCAGGCGCTGCGCCGTACCCGCGCCGGCTTCCTCGAAGAGTACCGCCTCCCAGCCCACCCCCGCCGAGTGGATCGCATCGTCCTGCGGCCCATCGTAGATGCGGGCGCTCCAGCCACGTCCGTCAGCAGACGCAAATATTCGCATAAGCCCCCCTCTCATGGGTGACGGAGCCAAGATACGGGCCCTGCAATTGTGGGGCTAGTGGCCCCGGTCTCCCAGTACGAAAACGGCTCACCCTCCGTTACGCCTACACGTACACCTACGCCTGCCCGTACCTCGTGACGGACGGCCGGAATCACGCGAGTGAACGCGTCGGCGTACGTGTGGAATCGATACGGAACCCTTGATCAGAACCTCGGCTCCAGCCCCAGTACCAGCTTGACGGTATCGCGAGCGATGAGCAATTCCTCATCGGTCGGGATGACCCACGCCGCGAGGCGCGAGTCATCGGACGAGATGCGGCCCTCGCGGTCCCCGACCGTGGCGCGGTTGGCGTCCGAATCCAGCTCGAGTCCGAGCCACTCCATCCCGTCACAGATCCGGGCGCGCACCTCGGCGGCGTTCTGCCCGATGCCGCCCGTGAATGCGATGGCGTCAGCGCCGCCCATTGCCGCCAGGTAGGCGCCGATGTACTTGCGTGCCCGGTAGGCGAAAATGTCTATGGCGAGTCGGGCGCGGCGGTCGTCGTGCTCGTGCGCCTCGGCGAGCAGCTCGCGCATGTCGTGGGTGAGCCCGGAGATACCGAGGAGCCCCGACTGCTTGTTGAGGAGCGACTCGACCTCGGTGAGCGAGAGTCCCTCCTTCGCCGCGATGTAGTCGAGGATCGCGGGATCCAGATCACCGGAGCGAGTACCCATGACGAGTCCCTCGAGGGGGGTGAAGCCCATCGAGGTGTCGATCGAATCACCGCCGACGATGGCGCATGCCGAGCAACCGTTGCCCAGGTGCAGCGTGATCAGCCGCGTCGCCTCGCGCGGGGTATCGGTGAGCTGACGGTAGCGGTACGCCACGTACCGGTGCGACGTGCCGTGGAAGCCGTAGCGCCGGACCTTGTAGCGCCGATAGAGCGAGTACGGAATCGCGTACAGGTAGGCATGGTCCGGGAGCGTGTGGTGGAACGCCGTGTCGAAGACCGCGGCCTGGGGCACGCCGACGCCGAGCGCCTCTCGCGCGGCCAGGATCCCCCGCAGGTTGTGCGGATTGTGCAAGGGCGCGAGGTCGATCGTGTCCTCGATGCGGCGCAGCACCTCGTCGTCGATCAGGACGGAGCTGCGGAAGTGCTCGCCGCCGTGGACGACGCGGTGGCCGACGGCGTCGATCTTTCCGATTCCGTCGATCGTCACTCCGGACTCCTCGCCGGCGAGCCAGGTGAGGACGCGTGAGATCGCGGTGCGGTAGTCGCGAATCGGCGTCGCCTCGCGCGTGGGCGGCCGCCCACGTGCCTCGAACTGGACGAGCGCCTGGCCGCCGATCCGCTCGATCATCCCGCCGGCCAGGCGTTCGTCCTCGTCCCGTCCCATGA